>DASPIF010000001.1:0-6881 GCA_035629255.1 Actinomycetota bacterium
GGCTGCTCGAGGATGCCGGCGCCGAAGAACCCGCTCGCCGTCTCGGCGTCGGTGCCGAACGCGTCGACCTCGAGCGTCGCCATCGCGTCGAGGTCCTCGACCGACGTGGCACGTCGGATCTCGAGGCCGTCGATCGGCGGCGGTGGCGAGACGCGGCCGGTCTCGACCGCCATGGCGGGCTCGGTCGAGATCACGCGGAGATCCATGGCGGCGAGCGTCCGCTCGACGGCGGGATGCCGACCGCGTTCCACGACGACGCCGAGCGAGGCGCCTCGCGAACGGAACACCTGCTCCGCCCACCTGAGGACGGTCGGGGCGTCCGACGGTTCGCGCTCGATCGCCGCGCCGCTGAACGGGGGCGCCGGCAATCCCGAGATCGACACGACGAGGCCGTCGCGTTCGTCGACGAGATGCCCGTCGAGGTGTCGGTTCCGAGCTCGCCACGTCGCCGCGGCGGCGAGCGCGACGCGCTCGGCGGCGGCGTGGCGGGCCATCGCGCGAGGGTACCCTGGCGCGCCCATGCTCCCGGTCCGTTCCGTGCTCGTAGATTTCGACGGCACCGCGTGCTCGCACGACGTCGCCGTCGACGTCCTCACTCGTTACGCCGACCCGTCGTGGCTCGAGCTCGACGAGGCGTGCGAGCGCGGCGAGATCGGCAACCGCGAATGCATCGAGCGGCAGGCCGCGCTCCTCGACGCGCCGCTCCAGGAGATGGTGACGTACGCCGTCGAGCACTGCCCGCTCGACCCCGCGTTCGCCTCGTTCGTCGACCGGGTGCGCGACGACGGCGTCGACGTCGCGATCGTCTCGGACGGGTTCGGGTTCTACATCCCGCCGATCCTCGAGGCCGCCGGGATCCGCGACGTCCGGATCGTGACGAACGACTGGACGACCGAGGGCCCGCAGCGGATCTCCTACGGCAGCGGTCATCCCGAGTGCGTCGGGTGCGGCACGTGCAAGATGGCGGCGGTGCTCGACGCGCGGGCGCGAGGGCCGGTCGCGTTCGTCGGCGACGGATGGTCCGACCGGTTCGCCGCGCTGTACACGGACGTGCTGTTCGCCAAGCGCGACCTCGTGGCGTTCGCCGAGGCCGACGCGGTGCCGTTCGTCCCCTGGGAAACGTTCGACGACGTGCGCGCGTACCTCGAGTCGGCGACCGAGCTGCCGGGTCCGATCGACCCCGCGACCTGTCCGGGCTGGCTACTCCCCGCATGAGCGCGCTCGCGCTCCCACCCGGTCTGACCTGGCGCCCCGCGAGCGCCGAGGACGCGGGCGCCGTCCTCCGGCTCGTCGAAGTCGCCGAAGAGCACTACGACGGCGCCGTCGAGGTCGATCCAGCGGACATCGAGAGCGATTTCGCTCGGGTCGGGTTCGACCTCGCGCGTGACTGCGTCCTCGTGTTCGACGGCGACGAGGCCGTCGCGTGGTCGAACGTCCACCGGGAGCGCACCGAGGCGGACGTGCGCCCCACGCATCTGGGCCGCGGCATCGGAACGACGCTCCTGCGCTGGTCCGAGATGCGCGTGCGGGAACTCGGCGGCGCGAAGGTCTCGCAGACCGTGACGGACAACAACGGGGACGCGCCGCCGCTCTTCCTCGCGAACGGCTATCGGGCGGACGGCACGTCGTGGATCCTCCAGATCTCGTTCGAGGACCCGCCGCCCGAGCAGGCGCGACCGGAGGGCATCTCGATCCGTCCGTACACCGAAACGGATGCGCGAGCCGCCTACCGGCTGATCGACGACGCGTTCAACGAGTGGGAAGGCCGCACGTCGATCGCGTTCGAGGAGTGGCGCGTGTACGTGATCGATCACCAGGCGTTCTCGCCCGAGCTCTCGCGCCTCGCGTTCGAGGGCGAGGAGCTCGTCGGCGCGTCGCTCGCGTTCGACTACGCGACCGAGGAGGAGGGCTGGATCCACCAGGTCGCGACGAAGGCGACGCACCGCCACCGCGGCATCGCGAGAGCGCTCCTGTACGAGACCTTCCGAGCGTTCTACGACCGAGGCAAGGCGAACTGCGGCCTCTCGACGGACTCGCGCACCGGCGCGCTCTCCCTCTACGAGCGCGTCGGCATGCGCGTCCGGCGGTCGTACACGAGATACGCGAAGCCGCTCGTCTGATCCGATTGGCGGAGGCCGCGGGATTCGAACCCGCGAGAGGGTTGCCCCCCTACACGCTCTCCAGGCGTGCCCCTTCGTCCGCTCGGGCAGGCCTCCGGGGCGAGTCTACGGGACGCCCCCGGGCGCCTCGCCGTGCGCGAGCGTGGGGTACGGTCGCGCTGCGACCGACGCCGACCGACCGGAGGAAACCAGCATGCGACGCCTCGCCACACTCTCGGCCATGGCCCTCATCGCGGTCGTCGCCTTCGGGTCGAGCGCGAACGCGACGTTCCCCGGAACGAACGGGGACATCGCGTTCACACGCTCGATCAACGACCAGACCGAGATCTTCGTGGTCGATCCGGGCACCAATGACACGGTCCGCCTGACGCGGACGCCGCGCGCTCGCGAGACGATGTCCGACTGGAACGTCGACGGGACCCGGATCGTGTATTCGCGCTGTGGTCGCGCCGAGTTCTCGAACTGCGATCTCTGGGTGATGGAGGCCTCCGGCTCGAACCAGACCCGGATCACGACGACGCCCGACGCCCAGGAGACGTGGCCCTCGTGGTCGCCCGACGGCGTCCACATCGCGTACACGTCGAACGCCGAGGACCCCTTCCAAGACATCTGGGTGATCCGCGACGACGGCTCCGACGGCACGAGGTTGACGACCTTCACGGGCTTCGACGCCTTCCCCGAGTGGTCACCCAGCGGCGCGAAGCTCGCGTTCACGAGCGACCGCGCCGACTTCGACGACATCTGGGTGATGGACGCCGACGGCACGGATCCGGTGCAGCTCACGTTCGGACCGAAGATCGACGAGCGCCCCGACTGGTCGCCGAACGGCGCGCGGCTGACGTTCTCGCGCAACGGGAACATCTGGGTCGTCGACGCCGACGGGACCGACGCGCTCGGCCTCACGCGGAACCGCCGGCCCGAGTTCAACCCGACGTTGTCTCCGGACGGAACCGAGATCGCCTACAGCAGGATCCAGCGGGACGACCGGGTCGGGATCTGGGTGATGCGGGCCGACGGCTCGGGACCCGAGCAGCTGACGTTCGGACGGCTCGACTTCTTCCCGGGCTGGCAGCCCGTCTAGGCCGCGTCGATCACCCGGACGACCTCGTCCATGTCGATCGGCTTCGTGAGGTACGCGGACGCGCCGGCCTCGAGCAGCCGCTTCGCCTGATCGCGCGTCGCGTCGGCGCTGACGATCACGACCTTCAGGTCGCGCGTGCCCGGGTCCGCCCGGAGGTCGGCCAGGATCCGGTCGCCGTCTCGGCCCGGGAGGTTCAGGTCGAGCAGGACGAGATCCGGCCGGTGCTCCCGCACGAGGGCGATCGCCTCGTCGCCGCGTTCGGTCGTGATCAGGCGGACGTTGCGCCGCGTCGCCACGATGCGTTCCATCAGACGCAGGTTCGACGGGTTGTCCTCGACGTACAGCACGGTGCGGGCGGGGCCGTATCCGACGTCGGGCGCGCGACGCCGTTCGATCGTCTCGGCGACGTCCACGGGTTCGGCGGAGGAGAGCGTCAACGAGAACGTGCTGCCTCGCCCGATCTCCGACTCGACGGAGATGGAGCCGCCCATGGCGACGGCGAGCCGCTCCGACAGCGCGAGACCGACGCCGGTCCCCTCGATCCCGAGCTCCTCGGCCCCGAGCCGGTCGAACGGCGTGAACAGACGTCCCAACTTCTCCGGCGGGATGCCCGGACCCGTGTCGCCGACGTCGATCCGGATCGTGCCGGGCGTGCTCGTGTCGCAGCCGAGCGTGACCGTCCCGTGATCGCGGTTGTACTTGACCGCGTTCGCGGCGAGGTTGATCAGGATCTGCTTGAGGCGCTGGCGGTCCGCCAGGACGTGGTGGTCCCGGACCTCCGCGACGGTCGCGGTGACCGTGATCCCCCGCTCGGCGGCCAGCGGCGCGACGAAGTCGCGGGTGTCCGCGAGCACGTCGGCGACGGCGACCGCCTCGGGCGAGAGCGCGAGGTTGCCGCTCTCGACGCGCGAGATGTCGAGCACCTCGTTGATGAGCGCGAGGAGGTGACGCCCGCCTCGCATGATCTGTTGCACCGCGTCCGACTGGTCCGACGTGAGGTCGTCGCGATCGAGCAGCTGCGCGAACCCGAGGATCGCGTTGAGCGGCGTGCGGAGCTCGTGGCTCATCCGCGAGAGGAACTCGCCGGTGGCTGCGTTGGCCGCGCGGAGCTGATCGTTCGCGCGCTGGAGCTCCTTCGAGCGGTCGATGATCTCCTTCTGCATCATCGCGGTGCGCTCTTCGAGCTCGACCGTCATCTCACGACGAGCGGACTCGTCCTCCTTCATGCGGACGAGTTCCGTGACGTCCTCGACGCGATGCACGATGTACCGGAGACGTCCGTCCTCATCCAGGACCGGTGAGTTCCGCGGGCTCCAGTACCGCGTCTCGAACTGCCCGCCTTCCGATGCCGGCCGGCGGATGTCGTACTTCTGCACGGCCATCGCGTCCGGCCTGAGCAGCCGGCGGACGCGATCGAGCGAGGCGCCGAGGTTCGTCTCTCCGTCGGCCTGCGGGTCGTCCGGGTTGTCGGGGAACACCTCGAACAACGGGCGTCCGACGATGTCCTCGCGCCTCGTCATCGAGGCGCTCAGGTACGCATCGGTCGCCGCGACGATCGTCAGGTCGGGCGCGAGGATCAGGTAGCGGTCCGGCATCGCGTCCACGAGGGATGCGAGGCCGGAGAGGTCCGTCTGCTCGCGCAGGTCCGTCATCGGCTCACGCGTGCCGCGAAGGCTCGTGGGCCTGCGGAGCGCCGGCGGCGTGCATCGAGAGGAAGGCCTCCACGATCGCGGGGTCGAACTGCGACCCGGCGCACCGGCCGATCTCCTGCGTCGCCTCTTCGGCCGAGCGCGCGCGCTGGTAGGGCCGGTCGCTCGTCATCGCGTCGAACGCGTCGGCGATCGACACGACCCTCGCCTGGATCGGGATGTCCGGGCCCGGGACGCGGGCGTAGCCCGTCCCGTCCCAGCGTTCGTGGTGGAAGCGCGCGATCGTCTCGGCGGCCCGCAGGACGGGCGACGTCGCGCCCGAGAGGATCCGACCGCCGATGTCGGTGTGCATCCGGATGAGCGCGAACTCGGCCTCGGTCAACGGACCCGGTTTCAACAAGACGCTGTCACGGACGCCGATCTTCCCGACGTCGTGGAGCGTCGCGGCGTGCCCGATCGTCTCGAGGTCGCTCGCGGGAAGACCCAGATGAGCGGCGAGCTGCGCCGAGGTTCGGCCGACGCGTGCGATGTGTTCGCCGGTGTTGTCGTCGCGGTACTCGGCGGCCAACGCGAGACGCTCGACCGTATCGAGCTGCGCGCGCTCGAGGTCGCTCGTCCGCTGGAGCACCCGTCGCTCGAGGTGGGAGTTCAGATCCTCGAGCTGTCGGTACAGGCGCTGCGTCCTGGTGACGTTGCGGACACGCAGGACGACCTCGCTCACGTCGAAGGGCTTCGTCAGGAAGTCGGTCGCTCCGGCCGCGAGCGCGCGGAGCCTCGCCTCGGGCGTGGCGTCAGCGGTCAAGACGATGATCGGGACGAAACTCGCAGCCGCCCGGGCTCGCAGGAGCTCCAACACGCCGAACCCGTCGAGATGCGGCATGTGCAGGTCGAGCAGGACCACGTCGGGTCGCTCCTCGTCGAACCGATCGAGGACGCGACGCGGATCGGTCTCCGCGTCGACGTTCTCGTAGCCTGCGGCGGACAGGATCCGGCGGAGCAGCTCGACGTTGGCCATCGAGTCGTCCACGACGAGCACGCGACACGGCACGACGTCGTCGTGGAGCACCGCAACGTCGGATTCCACGTCCAACCGAGCGTGGGCCACGTCCCGGATCGCGCCGGTGCGCAAGGTCGCCTCCTGATTCCGGATCACGCCCGATGGTGCGCCGCAACGCTGTGACAAGGAATCGCTCGCTCGGGGGATACGGGTTTCCGCCGACCTAGGGCCCCTGGTCCACCCGTGTCCGCCCGTCCGGGGGGCACGCGATGCGGGGGCGCCGGGACCGGGTCCATCTCGCGACCACGCTCCGTGCACCCAGCCATCGGTGCACCGGTCGGTTCATCGCTTCCCTGGTGCTTGCGGACGGGACGTTCCGTCGCAGACGTACGCCGCCTACCGTCGGCGACGGAGGGCGCTCGTGCCGGGCGGTCGGTAGATTCCGCCGGAGGGGAGCGACACGCCTGGCCCTGCCCCGGGGGCGGCCCGCTACACCCCGCGCGGAGCCATGATCGAGCGCCACGGATACCGACGGGACGGTCCGTGGGGATGGGGATCCTCGGGATGCAACGACCGGAGGCAACGCCATGAGCATGCGCATCCACTACTCGTTCCGGGAGCGAGCGGGCCTCATCGGCGGGCTGTCCGTCGCGACCGTCACCGTTGTCGGTTTGGTCACGGCGTCGAACTGGCAGCCCGGCTTGGTCGACGACTTCCGATCGCCGTACTCATCGGTCATCAGCGAGATCGACGGGATCCTGCCCTCGGGGCTCGTCGTCGAGCTGGTCGCCGAGTCGCCGGCCCTCGCCGCGGCCGGCGGGTTCATATCCGCGGAGACGCAGGGCCGATCCACCGAGCCGCCGGTCAACGCCGAAGGCCTGATCACCGGCGAGCCCCCGTCGTCGCTCGGCGCCGATGCCCCGTTCGTGCCGTTCGTGCCACCGACCGTCGGCTCGGGCGGAGGCGGGGACGTCGACCAGCCCGGCACCCCGGGCGGCGGCGGCGGCGGCGCGCCGGGCACGCCTTCGGGCACC
>DASPIF010000002.1:0-6327 GCA_035629255.1 Actinomycetota bacterium
ACGCGCTGCCCGACGGGACGGTGCTCGCCGTCGGCTACCGCGACATCCGAGAGACCCGGCGCACGCTCGCGATCCGCGTCGACACCTGCGTGTCCGACGGCTGATGGACCTCCGCCTGACCGAGGAGGATCGCGAGCTCCAGGATCGCGCGCGATCGTTCGCCGAGACGGTCCTGATGCCGCTCGAGCTGGAGTGCGAAGAGCACGACGGGCTCACGGCCGAGAGCGCGGCGCGCGCGAAGGCCGCGGTGCTCGATTGGGGCTTTCACGGGATCAACCACGCGCGCGAGGACGGCGGGCGGGGACTCGACCTCTTCCAGCAGATCCTCGTCGAGGAGCAGTGGGGCAAGGTGACGGGGGCGCTGTGGGACATCCCGTGGCGGCCGTCCATCCCACTCGCGAGCGGGAGCGAGGAGCAGAAGGAGCGGTACCTGCGACCCGCGCTGCGCGGTCAACGGCGCGACGCGTACGCGATCACCGAGGAGCACGCGGGCTCGGACCCGACGATGGTCGAGACGACGGCCCGGCGCGACGGCGACACGTGGATCCTGAACGGCGAGAAATGGCACGTGACCGCGGGCGACGTCGCCGACTTCTTCCTCGTGCACGCGCACGTCGACGGCGACCCCGCGAAGGCGACGATCTTCCTCGTCGACAAGGACGCCCCCGGCGTCGAGCTGGTCCGGACACCGAAGTACATGCACACGTTCGTGTTCGAGCACCCGATCTTCGCGTTCCGCGACGTGCGCGTCGGCGACGACGCGATCCTCGGCGCCGTGGGCGGCGGCTTCGAGCTCACGAAGGAGTGGTTCGTCGAGGAACGGATCATGATCGGGGCTCGAACGGTCGGCGCCGCGACACGTGCCCTCGACCTGTCGGTGGCGTTCGCGAAGGCGCGCGAGCAGTTCGGCCAGCCCATCGTCGAGTTCCAGGCGATCGGGTTCATGCTCGCGGACATGGCCGCCGAGCTGATGGCCGCCAAGACGATGCTGTACCGCGTCGGGTGGCAGGCCGCGCGCGGCGACACCGGCGGCAAGGAGCTGCATGCGCTCGCGTCGGCGGTCAAGCTCGTCTGTTCGGAGACGGCGGGACGGATCGTCGACAAGGCCGTGCAGATCCACGGCGGCCGCGGGTACCTCCGCGAGCAGCCGGTCGAGCGGCTGTGGCGCGAGCTCCGCGTCGACCGTATCTGGGAGGGCACCTCGGAGATCCAGCGCCTCGTGATCGCCAACGAGCTGCGCAAGCGGGGTCACGAGACCTACACGGGGTGGCCCGAGGGGCTGTAGCTGCGTTGCCGCGGCGCTCGGCGTCGGCGGATGATGCGTCGATGAGACAGGGGCTCGACCGCCGCGCGTTCCTGCGGTCCGCGGCCGTCGGCGCCGCCGGGATCTCGCTCGCCGGCGTGGCGGCCGCGTGCGGCGGCGATCGACGGACCGCGACCGTCGACCCGTCCGTGCCGCGGGTGCCGACGCGGACGGATCCGGTCACCCTCCCCGTCGACGAGACGCAGATGATCCCGAGCGGGCTCGAGGTCGAGCGCGGCACGACGCTGCGCGTCTACCAATGGCGCGAGTACCTGTACGACGACGTCCTCGACGCCTTCGCCCGCCGGTACGCCGCGTCGGACGTCGACGTCTCCGTCGAGTCGTTCAGCGACATGAACGAGGCGCTCGCACGGCTGCGCGAGCCCGACGCGGACTTCGACGTGTTCTTCCCGACGATCGACGTCCTGGGCCGCCTCGTCGCCGAGGGGCTCGCGCGCCCGTTGAACCACGACTACCTGCCCAACGCGGCGAACCTGTGGCCGGAGTTCCGCCCCGACGAGGGCCCGTTCTTCGATCGGGGCGCGCGCTACACCGTCCCGTACACGGTGTACTCGAGCGGGATCGCCTGGCGCACCGACCTCGTCACCGAGGGCGACGCCGCGGATCCGTTCGCGCTGCCGTGGAACGAGCGATACCGCGGCCGGACGGGGTTCCTCGATCAGTACCGGGAGGCCCTCGCGCTGGCGCTCGCCCGTGCCGGGGTGACCGACGTCAACACGACCGACGCCGAGGAGATCCGAGCCGCCACGACCGCGCTCGTCGAGGCGCTGCGGTCGGGCGCCGTCGTGTCGCAGGACGGCGCGTACGACGCGCTCCCGCGCGGAGAGCTCGTCGCGCACCAGGCGTGGTCGGGCGACGCGCTGACGGCGCTGACGTACGGGCGACGCGACCCGCGCGAGGTCGGACGGACGCTCGCCTACCGGTGGCCGATGGACGGCTCGGGGTGGGTCGGCTGCGACCTCACCGCCGTCTGCGCCCGAGGGCGGAACCCGGTGCTCGCGCACGCGTTCGTGAACCACCTCCTCGACGCCGGCGTCGCGTTCGAGAACTTCACCTGGAACGGGTACCAGCCTCCGCTCGAGGAGATCACGCTCGAACGGACGGTGCGCGGCTACCCGGGCGTCGCCGAGATGGGGCACCACTGCGTCGTGCTGACGCCCGAGCAGTTCGCGCGGGGCCAGATGTTCCACGCGCTCGACCCGCGCGCCGACGCCCGCTGGCTCGACGCGTGGCAGCGGGTGCTCGGGGTCGCGGCGTAGCGCTCAGGCGCCGGTCGCCGGCACCCACCGGCCCGTCGTGTCGTAGGCGCCGAGGCTCGCGAGGCTCTCCCCCGTCATCGGATCGAGGATCTCGACCCACAGGTTCCGCTCGCTGCAGCGCTCCACGTCCCGCGGGTCACGTCGAGCGGACGACACGAGATCGCCCTTCGACTGCGCGAAGCAGAGGTTGCGCGCCATCACGACCCAGGCAGGCGTGTCGTCCCGCTCCCCGACGAACGCGCCCGAGACGAGTGCGAGCGTCGCGAGCACCCCGTCGGGCGTCTCGACCCGGAGCGCGATTTCGCGCGCACGGTCCGGCGAGATCCGCGGCTCGAGGTCCTCCGGCGGCGGCCTGAGCACGAGGCCCCACGAGCCGGGGACCTCCTCCTCGGCCGCCTGGCGCTGCGAGGCGTACCGCGGCTCGCCGCCGCACGCGGCCAACAGCGCCGCCACACATCCCGCCGCCGCGACCAGTCGTCTCACCCGACGGTTGTATCGCCGCGGCCCGCTGGCGTCGATCGTTAGGTGCCCTCGAGACAGCCGACGACCTCCTCGGGGAGCCCGGGGATCGTGAGGCCCTCGCCGCCCTCGACGAAGTCGTACGGCAGTCCCGCCCACGCACCCGGAAGTCCCTCGTAGGTCGTCGACGTCGGGTCCGCCGTCAACTGGAACCCGATCCAGTCGGGCGAGGCGAACCCGGACGAGTCGTACGGCGCGACGGCGGCGACGCCCTGGCCGAACCGACGCGCCTCGACGAGGAAGCGGCCCGCGAACGAGAAGTCCCGCCGCGCGTACAGCTTCACGTACCAGCGCTGCACCACGAGCAGGTACCCCTTGTCCGTCGGCGGCGACTCGGGGCCCTCGAAGTATCGGAGGTCGACGATCTCGAGCGGACCGCGGACGCCCGTCGTCCGGCGGATAACGCCGAGCGGCGACAGGTACTTCGCCGAGCCCTCGGCCGGCGTCACCCACCCGTTCACGCAATCGGTCGAGCTCGTCCCTCGGGTCGCGGGCGGTCTCGCGGGGACCGGTGGTTCCGTCGCGGACGGCGTCGCGCTCGGGCTGTCGTCCGGCGTCACCGGGGGCGCGGACGACGTCGTGGTCGTGGTCGTCGCGTCCGTCGGGGAGGGATCGTCGGGGGCGCCGTCGTCCGTGCACGCCACCGCGGCGAGAGCCAGGGCGAGCACGATCGCGAGCGTTGCGTTGGAGATGGGACGCCGGCGCATCGATCCTCTGCGATGGGGTCGCGGCAGGATAGCGTTCGCGGGAACCCTTGGTAGGTTCCCTGCCGTGCACGCCCCGCACGAAAACCCGGACGGCGATGCGGCGGCGCGATCGCGGACCTTCCACCGGCACGAGCACGAGCGATCGCCGCTGTTCTCACGTCGGCGCTTCCTTCAGACGACGAGCCTGGCGCTCGCGGGGGCGACGCTCGCCGCGTGCACCGGTGGCAACGGCGGCCGTAAGGAGCGCGTCTCGACGCCGACGGCGACGCAGACGGCCGTCGCGACCGAGACCCGCTGGCCGATCAAACGCGTCCTGTACCTGATGCTCGAGAACCGCTCGTTCGACAACCTGTTCGGGCGGTACCCCGGCGCTCGCGGTTCGCGGACCGGGGTTGCGTTCGGGCAAGAGCGTCCGCTCGGACGCTGCCCGCAGTGGCTCCCAGGCGACCTCCCCCACGACCGGGCTGCGCACCTGAACCACGTGAACGGGGGGTCGTACGACGGGTTCGCAACGGGTCAGTTCGGCGACCCATGGGCGTACACGCAGTTCGCGCCGCGGGACATCCCGACGTACTGGCGGATAGCGCAGGACTACGTCCTGTGCGACAACTTCTTCGCGTCCGTCGGCGGGCCGTCGTACCCGAACCACTTCTTCTTCGTCGCGGGCCAGAGCGGAGGGGTTCTCGACAACCCGGAGAACATCGAGACACGGATCGACGAGGACGGCGGCCGGTTCAAGTCGTGGGGTTGCGACGCGCACGGCGAGAACGTGTTCGTGTTCGTCAAGGACGAGCACGGGAACCTGACGAAGCACGACACGTGCTTCGACTTCGAGACCGTGCCGCAGCAGCTCGAGTCCGCCGGCGTCTCGTGGGCGTACTACTCGGCGAGCCCTGGCCAGTCGGGCTACTTCTGGAACGCATTGAACGGCGTAGACGGCGTGTTCCACAGCGACCTGTGGCGCGAGGAGACGATCCGGCCGATCGACCGCATCGTCACGGACATCCGGGCCGGCGCGCTCCCGTCCGTGACGTGGGCGACCCCGCGGTTCGAACTCTCCGACCATCCACCGCAGAGCACGTGCTTCACCCAGAACTGGGTCGCGGACATCGTCAACGCGCTGATCGAGAGCGACGCATGGGAGTCGACCGCCGTGTTCCTCACCTGGGACGAGTGGGGTGGCTTCTACGACCACGTCGAGCCGCCGGAGGTCGACGACATAGGGCTCGGCTTCCGCGTCCCGATGCTGGTACTCAGCCCCTACGCAAGACGCGGATACGTCGACGACGCCGAGGGCGAGTTCTCGACGCCACTGAAGTTCATCGAGGACAACTGGGGCCTGCCCTACCTGACGCCGCGGATCGAGCGTACGCACAACTTCGAGCACGTCTTCGACTTCAGCCGGAACCCGCGTCGCGACCCACGACCGATCCCGAAGGTGGATTCGTGCTTCGGTGACCCGTTCGCCTACCCCGGCGACGCCTATCCGGGTTGGCCCGACGACATGCCGGTCCCACCCGACGAGACCGTCTTCGTCAAAGGCGGCGAGCCGCCGGACCCGGACGCGAACCCGCGCGAGTTCCAGACCGAGACGACGGGCGGTTCGTAGTTACCGCGTCGCTGGCGCGCGGACCGAGGGCAGGCGCGCGAAACGTGGGATGACGAGGGCGTCGACGGCGATGCAGCCGCCCGGGCCGCAGATCACCGGGTTGACGTCGAGGGCGTCGAGGTGCTCGCCGAGATCGTGGGCGAGCCACGACAACGCCACCACGGCCCGGGCAAGCGCGTCGACGTCGGCGGGCGGCCGCCCACGGACGCCGTCGAGGAGCGGGCGCGACTTCAACCGGTCGATCAGCCGACGCGCACGCGGCTCGTCCAGCGGCGGGAGACCGAGCCGCCGGTCCTTGAGGACCTCGACGAGGACACCGCCCGCGGCGACGAGCACGAGCGGCCCGAATTGCGGGTCGCGGACGACGCCGAGCGCCAGCTCGACCCCAGGGGGAGCCATCGGCGCGACGATCGCCCGCGGACCGAGCGACGACGCGAGCGCCGCGTAGGCGCGCTCGATCGCCTCGGCGCCCGCGAGCCCGAGGTGGACGCCGCCGACGTCCGACTTGTGGGTGATCCCGGGCATCGCGGTCTTGAGCGCGACGGGGAATCCGAGCCGCTCGGCAGCCCCGCGGGCCTCCTCCAGCGTCTCGACCACCTCCGACGGAACGGTCGAGATCGCGTAGTCCGCGAGCAGGGCCAGCCCCTCCCGCTCGTCGAGCGCCTCGCCGCTCGACAGACGCGATCGCCAGCGCTCGAGCGTCTCGTGGTCGACGGGCGAGGCGCCCTCGGACGACGGCAACGCCCGATGGTCGCGGTACGCGAAGACGTGCTTGAACGCCGCGAGCCCCGTGAGCGTGCCCTCGAGCACCGGGATCCCGGCGTCCTCGAGCGTGCGGACGTCGTTCCGGTCGATCCCGCTCGCGAGGTTCGAGAGCATCGCGTACGGCTTGTCCGTCTCGGGATACGT
>DASPIF010000003.1:0-7194 GCA_035629255.1 Actinomycetota bacterium
AACAAGGCCGACCGCGAGGGGGCCGAGGCCGCCGTCCGCGACCTCCGTCAGATGATCCGTGTCGGCGAGCAGCGTCCGTGGACCCCTCCGGTCGTGACGACGACCGCCGCGCGGGGCGACGGCGTCGACGCCCTGTGGAGCGCGATCGAGGACCACCGGTCGTGGCTCGACGCGAGCGGTCACGCCGCGGCGCAACGACGCGAACGGCTCGCGCGAGAGGTCGAGGGTCACGCCCTCGAGCGTCTGCGCTCGTCCGTCCGTTCCGTGGTGGCCCGCGACGACGCCCTCCTCGACGACCTCGTCGGCCGGCGTGTCGATCCGTATCGGGCCGTGGCTATCCTGGTTCGACGGATCGCGGGCGCCCCGCCCGCGGAGGGAGACGACGCGCGTGGTCGACCAACGCGAGCGCCCGGTTGACGCTGGCGGGGGCGATCCCCTCGCCGAACGCCTGACGCTTTCGGGCGAGCCCTTGCGCCCGCTCTACACGTCCGAGGACGTCGAGGGGCTCGGGGGACGTCTCGGCGAGCCCGGCGAGTATCCGTTCACGCGAGGCGTGTACCCGTCGATGTACCGCGGCCGGCTGTGGACGATGCGCCAGTTCGCCGGGTTCGGGACCGCGGCCGAGACCAACGCCCGCTACCGGTACCTGCTCGAGCGCGGTGGGGGAGGGCTCTCGGTGGCGTTCGACATGCCGACCCTGATGGGGCGCGACTCCGACGATCCGCGCTCGGAGGGGGAGGTCGGTCGGTGCGGCGTCGCCACCGACTCGCTCGAGGACTTCGAGGCGCTGTTCGACGGGATCCCCCTCGGCGACATCTCGACGTCGATGACGATCAGCGGTCCGGCGGTGATCGTCTTCGCGTACTTCCTCGCCGCGGCCGAGCGCCAGGGCGTCGAGTGGGAGCGACTCGACGGCACCCTGCAGACGGACATCTTCAAGGAGTACATCGCGCAGAAGGAATGGATCTTCCCGCCGCGGCCGCACCTGCGGATGATCGGCGACCTGATGGAGTTCTGCCTCGAGCGCGTCCCCAGGTTCCACCCCGTCAGCGTGAGCGGGTACCACATCCGTGAGGCCGGGGCGAACGCGTGGCAGGAGCTCGCCTACACGCTGGCGGACGGGTTCGCGTACGTCGAGCTCGGTCAGCAGCGGGGACTCGACGTCGATCGCTTCGCCCCCGGGCTGTCGTTCTTCTTCAACGCCCACATCGACTTCTTCGAGGAGATCGCGAAATACCGCGCGGCCCGCCGGATCTGGGCTCGGTGGCTGAAAGAGCGGTACGGGGCGAGCGATCCCGCCGCGATGAAGCTGCGCTTCCACACCCAGACCGCCGGCGTCTCGCTGACCGCGCAGCAGCCGATGAACAACGTCGTCCGGACCGCCGTCGAAGCGCTCGCCGGCGTCCTCGGTGGAACGCAATCGCTGCACACGAACGCCCTCGACGAGGTCCTCGCGCTCCCGACGGAACACGCCGCGAAGCTCGCGTTGCGGACGCAGCAGATCATCGCGTACGAGACCGGCGTCCCGAACGTAGCGGACCCGCTCGGTGGCTCGTACTTCGTCGAGGCGCTCACCGACCGGATGGAGGAGCTCGCCGAGGCCGAGTTCGCGCGGGTCGACGCGATGGGCGGGGGGTCGATGCTCGAGGGCGTGCTGGCGGGGATCGAGCGCGGGTACTTCCAGCAGGAGATCGCGGAGTCCGCGTTCGCCGAGCAGACGAGGTTCGAGCACGGCGACCTCGTCAAGGTGGGCGTCAACCGGTTCGTCGAGGGCGAGGGCGACATGGTCGACGTCCTCGAGATCCCGCACGAGGTCGAGGTCGAGCAGATCGAGCGCGTCCGGGCGACCCGGGCGCGCCGCGACGCCGGCGCGACGGTGGCGGCGCTCGACCGTCTATCCGAGGTCGCCGCCGGCGACGGGAACCTCGTCGAGCCCCTGGTCGATTGCGCGCGGGCCGCATGCACCGAGGGCGAGATCGTCGCCGCGCTCGAGGGCGTCTTCGGTCGTCACACGGAGATCCCCGCCTTCTGACCCTCTGCATCGGTTCTCTTTTGCAACGACTTGCAGGCTTGCGGTAGGGTCGTGGCATGGGCCTGCGGAGATCGGGGATGAGCGTTCGAGCGAGGGCGCCGGGGCTCGTCCTGTCGCTCGTGTTGGTCGCCTGCGGCGGCGGCGGCTCCGAGGACGACGGCGGACGGCTGCAGGTCGTCACGACCGTCTCGCCGATCACGAACATCGTGCAGAACGTCGCGGGGGACCTCGTCGTCGTGACCGGGATCGTGCCGGAGGGCACCAACAGTCACACGTTCGAGCCGGCCCCGTCGGACGCGCGCGCGATGGCCGAGGCCGACGTCGTCTTCATCAACGGGCTCCGGCTCGAGGAGCCGACGCGGGAGCTCGCCGAGACGAACATCCGCGACGACGTGGAGATCGTCGAGCTCGGCGCCGAGACCATCGGACCCGACGAGTACATCTTCGACTTCTCGTTCCCCGAAGCGGCCGGGGCCCCCAACCCGCACCTGTGGACCAACCCGCCGTACGCGAAGCGGTTCGCGGAGATCGTCCGCGACGAGCTCTCACGGCTCGATCCCGACAACGCCGAGACGTACGCCGACAACTTCGACGCGTTCGCCGCGCGGATCGACGAGCTCGACGAGCTCGTCCGCCAGGTGACCGAGACCGTCCCGCCGCAGAACCGCAAGCTGCTCACGTACCACGACTCGTTCCCGTACTTCGCCCGGGAGTACGGCTGGGAGGTGATCGGCGCGATCCAGCCATCGGACTTCGCCGAGCCGACCGCGCAGGAGGTCGCCGGCTTGATCGACCAGGTCCGCGACGAGCAGGTCCCCGCGATCTTCGGCTCGGAGGTGTTCCCGAGCCCGGTCCTCGAGCAGATCGCCGACGAGGCGGGCGCGGAGTACATCGACGACCTGCGCGACGACGACCTCCCCGGGGAGAACGGCGACGAGGAGCACAGCTACCTCGGGTTGATGGTGTTCGACTTCCGGACGTTCATGGGCGCGCTCGGTGGGGACGTCTCGCCGTTCGACGCGTTCGACACCTCGAACCTCCTGCCCGGCGACACGGTCGAGTACCGCGTATGACCGCGCTGATCCGGTTCGAGAAGGCCACGTGCCGCTACGGCGCCGAACCGGTGCTGGTCAACATCGATCTCGAGCTCGGCGAGGGCGACTTCGTCGGCGTGGTCGGTCCGAGCGGGAGCGGCAAGACGACGCTGCTCCGTGCGATCGCCGGCGTCGTCCGGCCGATCGCCGGACGCGTCGTCCGCGATCGATCGGCGGCCGTCGGCTACGTCCCGCAGGTCGAGACCGTCAACTGGTACTTCCCGGTGACGGTCCGCGAGGCCGTCCTCATGTCGCGCTTCGACGGGCGCTTCCTGCCGTGGTCGTCGAAGGACGATCTCCGCGAGGCCGACGAGATCCTGGATCGACTCGGGATGGCCGATCTCGGCGGGCGGCACATCCGCGAGCTCTCGGGCGGTCAGCAGCAGCGGGTCTTCATCGCCAGGGCGATGCTGCGCCGGCCCAAGATCCTGCTGATGGACGAGCCCACGAGCGGCGTCGACGTCCGGACGCGGCACGACGTGATGCACCTGATCCACGAGCTGCACCACGACGGTCTCGCGATCGTCCTCACGACCCACGACCTGAACGGCATCGCGGCCCACCTGCCGAGGCTCGTCTGCCTGAACCGCGAGGTGATCGCCGTCGGCCGGCCGCAGGACGTGATCACGCCGGATGTGCTCGAGCGGACGTACGGTGCCCCGCTCGAGGTCCTCCAGCACGGGGGAATGCCGGTCGTCGTCGAGCGCTACCCCGAGACCGAGGAGCCGGGCGCGGCCACCGTCGTCCCGTTGAGGGAGGGGCATCACGGACACCCTGCTTGAGCCCTTCGCCTACGACTTCTTCGTCCACGGCACGATCGCCGCGATGATCGCCGGCGCGCTCTGCGGGCTCGTCGGCGTGTACGTCGTCCTGCGGGGGATGAGCTACATCGGGCACGGGCTGTCGCACGCGATCTTCGGCGGGGTCGCTGCCAGCCAGGCGGTCGAGGTCAACCTGTACCTCGGCGCGGGCGTGTGGGGGCTGGTGTCGGCGATGCTGATCCTGCTGATCGCGCGACGCCGGTCGATCGGGGCGGACGCGGCGATCGGCGTCATCACGTCCTCGATCTTCGCGATCGGCATCGTGATCATCTCGGCGCTCGGCTCGCCGCTCAACCTCGAGGCCGCGCTGTTCGGCTACGTCCTGGGGGTCGCGGTCTCCGACGTGCTCGTGATCGCCGCGGTCGGCGTCGTCGTCGCGGCGGTCGTGTTCGCCGTGTACCGGCGGCTCCTGTTCACGACGTTCGATCCCGAGGTCGCCGAGGTCTCGGGCGTGTCGACGATGAAGATGGACATGACGCTCGCGGTGCTCCTCACCGCGGTGATCACGGTCTGCATGTCGATCCTCGGCGTCACGCTGATCGCCGCCGTCCTCGTGATCCCCCCGGTGATCGGCCGGCTGCTGACCGACAGCTTCCACCGGATGCTGTGGATCTCGGTGGGGGTCGGGACGTTCTGCGGGTTCGCCGGGGTGTACCTGTCGTACTACCTCGACTGGGCGACGGGGCCGGCGGTCGTGCTGACGGCGTCGGTGCTGTTCGCCGTCGCGTACGTGGTCTCCGTACTTCGCAAGCGCGCGCTCCCGGAGGCCGCGCTCGGCGCGCACGTCGGCTGACGGGTCTAGGAGGCGTTCCGGCAGTCCGCGCACAGCCCGCTGATCGCGAAGTGCGTCAGATCGGGCTCGAACCCGTGGTGGTTCTCGATCAGCTCGACCACGGCCCTGGCGTCGTCGATCGATAGGTCGTCCTCGGCACCGCAGTTCGAGCACGAGAGGTGGATGTGCCCGGCCTCCTCCGTCCGGTGGTACTCGGCGCCGGTCTCGAGGTGCGCGTGGGCGAGCACGCCGACCTCCTCGAGCGTCGCGAGCGTGCGGTAGATCGTCGAGGCGTTCACCCCCGGCATGTCCACCTGGACGCGCCGGGCCAGCGCGGTCGGCGAGATGTGGCCCTGCGTCCGCATGATCTCGGCCACGATCGCGCGGCGCTGCGGCGTCATCCGGAGGCCGTGGTGGCGCAGGACCTCGACGACCTCGGCGGTGGTCTTGGGGCGTTGCACGCCGCGATGCTAGCAGCGCGTTGCAGGTGCAATGCGCGTCCGGAGGCTCACGCGGGCGCCGGTTCGGGAAGGCCGAGGGCACGGGCGGCCCACGGGAGCGCGGTCCGCGCCTGGGAGAGCTGAACCTCGCGGACCCTCGGCGCGTCCGGGATCGGGGGCCGCCCGGCTCGCGCGCAGAAGAACGCGGCGACGGCGCTCACGAGCCGCGGGTCGGCATCGGGGAGGACGTCCTCGGGATGCGGCCCACCCTCGGCCTCGAGCGACGGCAGCCAGAACGCGACGTCGAGCTGGGGATCGCCCACGGTCACCATGTTCCAATCGACCAGGACGGCTCGGCCGTCGCGGATGCACGTGTTGTCGCTGCGCACGTCGAAGTGCAGCAGCGCGTCACCCGCGAACGTCGTCTCGGCGGCCGCGACGCGGAGCGCGCCGAGGTGCGTCGCGAGCCACGACGGCTCGCACAGGCCGAGCGCGAGGAACGGCGACGGATCCGTCGCGATCTCGTCCCAGCCTCCACCGATCTCGCGCGCGTCGTCGACCGCGAGCGGCGTCCCCTCGGGGGGCGGTGTGGCGGCGATCGTCCGCAGCGCGGTCAGCACCGCGTCGACCATCGACCCGTCCCACGGCGGCGGCCACGTCCCGGCCGACAGATCCTCGAGCGCGAGCACCGGTCGCTCGCCGTCGTCGGCCCACCCGATGTAGCCCGGCATGAACGGCGCCCCGCGCAGGACCGAGTACGTCACGTGCTCGTCGCGGAGCCAGCTGGCGGTGAGCTCGTCGGTGGCCACCTTCACGAAGACCGTTCGCCCGTCCTCGAGCTCGACGACCCATCGCCGGGCCGGCGTGTAGCCGCCGTGCGTGACCGCCCGCCACGCGGCGGGCGGGGAGCGGAGCTTCTTCAGCGCGCGCAGGACGTTCTCGATCTCGCGAGGCGTGGGTTCCATCGGCGCGAGCGTAGCCGCCGTGCCGACGACGGTCTGCGAGGATGACCCGCGATGGGGGAGTTCGTGCACGTCGACCGCGACGGCGCCGTGGCGACGATCCGGCTCGACCGGCCGCCGGCGAACGCGCTGGCACGCCCGGTCTCGCTCGAGCTGTCGACGGTCGCGGACGAGGTCGCGCGCGACGATGCGATCCGCGCCGTGGTCGTGTGGGGTGGCGAGCGGATCTTCGCCGCGGGGGCGGACATCAAGGCGATGGTCGCGTACGGGCCGGCGGAGATCGCGCTCGACGTCGGCGCCCTCGAGCAGGCCTGCCGCGACCTCGAGGCGATCCCGAAGCCCGTCCTCGCGGCGATCGAGGGGTTCGCGCTCGGCGGCGGGTGCGAGATCGCGCTCGCGTGCGACCGCCGGGTCTGCGGCGAGGGGGCGCGGCTCGGTCTCCCCGAGGTCTCGCTCGGGATCATCCCCGGCGCGGGCGGAACCCAACGCCTCCCGCGGCTGATCGGGCTCGCGAGGGCGCGCGATCTCGTGCTCTCCGGTCGCCACGTCGACCACGAGGAGTCGCTCGCGATCGGTCTCGTCGATCGCGTCGTCGCCCGCGGCACCGCGCGTGATGCCGCGCTCGAAGAGGCCACGCGGCTCGCCGAGGGACCGACCCGCGCGTTCGCGGCGGCCAAACGCGCCCTGCTCGCGGCGGGTGGCGATCTCGCGGCCGGGCTCGCCGCCGAGCGCGCCGCCTTCGTCCCGCTGTTCGAGACCTACGATCAGGAAGAGGGCATGCGCGCGTTCCTCGAGAAGCGCGAGCCACGTTTCCAGGGGAGGTAGCTGGGTGAGGGTGAGACAGGGCACCCCCGAGGACGTGCCGTCGCTCGTGGCGCTGTTCCAGGAGCTCGATCGGATGCAGGCGGACTGGCGCGTGTTCACGCCCCGGCCCGGGTTCTACGACGAGGTCGGCGAGAAGTACCAAGAGGCGATCAACAACCCGGACGCGGTCGTCCTGGTCGTCGACGACGACGAGGGCGAGGTCGTCGGGATGGCCTACGGGGAGGCGCGGGTCCCGTCCCGGTTCTCCG
>DASPIF010000004.1:0-7226 GCA_035629255.1 Actinomycetota bacterium
CTCCTCGGTTTCTCGCGCGCGGAGATCCTCGAGCGCTCGATCCCGGACCTCGTCGTCGGCTCCGAGCGCGCGGAGGCCGACTTCGCCCGGTTCGGCGCCGAGGGCTACTGGCGGGGACAGGTCGAGCTGCGCCGCAAGGACGGCTCGACGGTCGCGGTCGAGGCCCGCGCCACGATGCTCGAGACCGCGGACGGAACGCTCGCCGTGTCCATCGTGCGCGAGAGCGCGGATCCGCTGGAGGCGGCGCTCGCCGCGTCCGAGGCTCAGTTCCAGGCGATCGTCCGATCGTCGAACGACGCGATCTTCAGCGAGGACCCGGAGGGGCGGATCCGGACGTGGAACCGCGCCGCCGAGCGGATGTTCGGCTACGCCGAGTCCGAGATCGTCGGACAGCACGTGTCGATCCTCGCGCCCCCCGAGCGCCGCGACGAGGTGCAGGACAACTTCGAGCGGGTCTGGCGCGGCGAGCTGGTCGAGCACTACGAGACGACGCGGCTCGCGAAGGACGGCCGCCGCGTCGAGGTGTCGCTGTCGGTCTCGCCGATCAAGGCCGCGGACGGAACGCTCACCGGCATCGTCGCGATCGCGCGCGACGTCGGCGATCGTCACGAAGCCGAACGCCGCGCTCACGTCCTGTACGAGCTCACCCACCTCCTCGGACGCGCGGCGTCCCCGCACGAGGTGTTCGACGCGTCGATGGATGCGCTGCAACGCGCGCTGCACACCGACCGCGCCTCGGTGCTGCTGTTCGACGAGGAGCGCGTGATGCGGTTCCGTGCCTGGCGCGGGCTGTCGCCGTCGTACCGTGCCGCCGTCGAGGGCCACAACCCCTGGTCGCACGAGGACCACGATCCGCACCCGATCCACGTCCCCGACGTCGTCGCCGCCCCCGCGCTCGAGGAGGTGCGCGGCGTGATCGTGCACGAGGGCATCCGCGCGTTGACGTTCGTGCCGCTGCTGCATGCGGGGACGCTGATCGGCAAGTTCATGCTCTACTTCGACGCGCCGCGCTCGCTCGGCGCGATCGACCTCCAGATGGCGACGTCGATCGCGGGCCAGACCGCGTTCGCGATCGAGCGGCTCCGCGCGGAGGCGGAGCTCGTCCGCGCGCACGGGCAGCTCGAGCTCATCACGATGGGCAGCGCAGACGGCATCACGATCCAGGGCGCCGACGGGCGGGTGGTGTACGCGAACGAGGCGGCGGCGCGACTCTCGGGGTTCGACTCGGTCGAGGCCTTCCTCTCGGACGCGTCGAGGTACGCGAACCGCTGGGAGATCCTCGACGTCGACGGACGCCCGTTCGATCCGACGATGCTCCCCGGCCGGCGCGCCCTCGCCGGGGAACACGACCCGCAGGCGCTGCTGCACATCCGCGACCGCGAGACCGGTCTCGAGTACTGGCGCGAGGTGCGGGCCCGGACCTCGACCTACGCGGACGGGGCTCGGTACGCGATCAACGTGTTCCACGACGTGACCGAGCAGCGCCGCGCCGAGGAGCGGGTCCGGTTCGTCGCGCAGACCCTGCAGGACAGCCTGCTGCCGAAGGGCGACCCGCACATCGACGGCGTCGAGCTCGGGAAGGAGTTCCGGACGGCCGGCGAAGGGTTCGACGTCGGCGGCGACTTCTACGACGTGTTCCCGATGAAGGACGGCACCTGGGGCGTCGCGGTCGGCGACGTCTGCGGCAAAGGCCCGACGGCGGCGTCGCTGACGGGCGCGGCGCGTCACACGATCCGCGCGGGCGCGATGGTCGGCGAGTCGCCGTCCGGGATCCTCCGGCTCGTGAACGACGCGATCCTGCACGAATCGCCGGAAGAGCGGTTCTGCACCGCGCTCGTCGCGAACCTGCGTCCCCGCGAGGGCGGCGGGCTCGAGGTGCGCGCGGCATCGGGCGGCCACCCGCCGGCGCTGATCCTGCGCGCTGACGGCGCGATCGAGGAGATCGCGATGCCCGGGACGCTGCTCGGGCTGTTCGAGGATCCCCAGTTGCTCGAGGCCTCGTTCGGCCTCGCCCCCGGCGACACGATGATCCTCTACACGGACGGCGTGACCGACGAACAGTTCGAGGGCGAGGAGTTCGGCGAGGTGCGCCTGTACGACCTCGTCCGAACGTGCGCCGGCTGTTCGCCGGCCGAGCTCGCGCGTCGGATCGTCGACGAGGTCGTCGCGTTCAACGCGGGTCCGCCCCGCGACGACATCGCCGTCATCGCGCTCCGCGCCACCCGCTGAGCCCGACCGCGCTCAGCGCGCGGGCGCCGGGGCCTCGCTGACCGGACAGGACGCGCTCCGCGGGCACCACGTGCAGTAGGGGCCCGGCCGGAGGTCGGCGCTCCGCCCCGCCGCGATCGCGGAAGCGGCGCGGATCGCCGCGATCACCCGGTCGGCCGCGCGCTCGAGCACGTGCGCGCCGACGTCCTCGGACTGCCACTCGCCGGACTCGACGTACAGCGTCGCGACCCGGTACGGCGGCACTCCGAAGCGGAGCGCGAGGAGCAGCGCGTAGAACCGCATGTCCTCGGCGTGCTCCGGCCACGCGCGCCCGGTCTTGAGGTCGACGACGAGCCGCGTCGCGCGGGACGGGTCGCCGAGGCGCACCGCGCCGAGGACGAGGTCCATCGTGCCGGACAGCACGACGGCGCCGCCCAGGAGCTCGGCGCGGACGGTCCACTCGGTCGAGGGCGCGAGCTCGCGTCGCAGCCGCCGCAGCGGCGGGAGCGTGCCGCGGAGGAGCTCGACGGTCTTCGCGGCGTCCATCAGGGTCTCGTCACGCCGCAGCGGCGCGAGCGCCGTCCAGAACGAGGCGAACGCCCCGTCGTCGGTCAATCGCTCGGCGGCCTCCTCGACCAGTACGTGCACGGCGCGGTCCTCGCGACCGGCGACGTCGAGCTCGACGGCCTTGTGCACGAGGCGCCCCGCCGCGGTCCGCGGCCCGAACGCGAACGGCGCGCGCTCGCCCGAACGCACCGCGTCGAACAGGCCCGCGCACCTCGCGAGATCGTTGAGGTGCGACTTGCCGAGCCAGAGCTGGGTCGACAGCTCCGCACCGCGAGCCGCCTCCTCGATCCGGTCGCGGACGCGCGTGACCACGTCCGCGGCGAAGACCGGACGCTCCCCGGTGCCGATCAGCCGCTCGAGCGTGCGGCGTTGGGCGGGCGCAAGCTCGAGGATCGCGTTCACGGGGCCGGATGGTAGGTGTAGCCACCGACATGCCCGAGACCCCCGACGAGATCCTCCGCGCGCTCGCCGACCCCGAGCGTCTCCGGGTGGCGGGCGCGCTGGCCCGCGCGGACGCGACGGCGAACGAGCTCGCCGACGCGGCGGGGATCACGCTCGAGCGCGTGCGCAAGCACCTGAACCGGCTGACGTCCGTCGGGGTCGTGCGGCTGGGCGACGACCGGCGCTCGTACCGGCTCGACGCCGGAACGCTGCGATGGGCCGCGGAGCAGGTCGGCCCTCCGCGCGAGGCCGGGATCGCGCTCGGCGCCGCGAGCGAGGACGAAGAGGCCGTCCTCCGCACGTTCTTCCGTGCCGGCCGCCTGGTGGAGATCCCGACCAAGGAGACCAAGCGTCGGATCGTGCTCGAGCGCATCGCGCTCGAGTTCGAGCCGGGCGTGCGCTACGACGAGCGAACGGTCAACGCCATCGTCGGACGGTTCCACGTCGACCACGCGGCGATCCGGCGCTACCTCGTCGACGGAGGGTTCCTCGCGCGCGAGGCCGGCGAGTACTGGCGCTCGGGCGGACGCGTCGACGTCTGACGCGGATCACGTGCCGCGATCACGCGACTCGGCGTGCCGCTGGACCAGCACCGTCGCCGTTCCTCCGATCGCCACGCACGTGAGGTTCGCCCCGAGCACGGAGACCGCGCCGAGCAGATCGGACCACTCCCCCTGCACGAGCGCGACGCCGATCGCGGCGGCCGCCGGGATCGTGGTGATCGAGATCGCGACCCCCACCGCGGCGCCTCCCTGCTGCGTCTGGAAGGACAGCATCCCGGCCACGCCGGCCGCGAGCGCGACGAGGGCGCCGAGCACGCTCGGCGTGATCACGAAGCCGACGAGGAACGCCCGGTCCGATGCCGCGTCGTCGGCGAGATCGAACACGTCGGCGATCGCACCGATCGCGCCGGCGAAGACCACGCACGCGAGCAGTCCCGCGGCGAGCGTGGCGACGGCGAGCCCCGCGATCCTGGGTCGTCGCGTGGCGAGCCCGTACGCGATCGAGACGAGCGGCAGGAGATCCGGGCTGACCGCCATCGCGCCGACGATCGGCACGGGCGAGCTCTCCAGGATCCCGACCGCCGCGATCAGCCCGGCGATCCCCATCAGCGCCAGGTAGCGGGGCGTGAGACGCGCGGTCGACCCGGCGTGCCCCTCGACCTCCTCCCAGACCACGACCTGCGCTCCCGGGTCGAGCTGCGGGATCGACCACGGGAGCGGCCCCGGCACGATCACCTGCTCGCGCGCGAGCGTGAGGCTCCCCCGCCGGACGACGCCGAGGCTCCGGAGCGCCGCCAGGACCTCGTCGACGGACGCCTCGCGCACCCACGCGGTGACCTCGTCCTCGCCCGTCGCGACGACGACCTCGCGATGGCGCGAGATCCCGGTGACACCCCGCTCACGCTCGAGCGCGGCGGTCACCTCGGCCGTGCGGTTCGGCGGGACAGAGAGCCGCAACAGGAGCACGGTCGCAGCCTCCCGTGCGCACCCGTGCCGCACAAGCACCCGACGACCGTCGCCGATCGACCGGCCCGCTCGAACCGCAGGGATAGACTCGCGCGATGGCCACCACGGAGGAACGACCGCCGGCGCCACCCCCCGGTCCCGGTCAGCGGACCGTCGAGGATCGCATCGAGGAGCTCCGCAGGCGCAAGGCCGCGCTGCTCGACGGCGCACGGAAGGAAGCCGTGCGCAAGCAGCACGAGAAGGGCAAGCTCACGGCGCGCGAGCGCGTCGATCTGCTGCTCGACCGCGGCTCGTTCCAGGAGACGGATCCGTTCGCGATCCACCGTACGCACGACTTCGGCCTCGACCGGCAGCGCGTCGCCGGCGACGGCGTGATCACCGGCTACGGAACGATCGAGGGTCGGAGGGTGTTCGTCGCCTCGCAGGACTTCACGGTGTTCGGGGGCTCGCTCGGCGAGGTGCACGCGCAGAAGATCTGCAAGGTCCAAGATCTCGCGATGTCGACCGGGGCCCCGTTCATCCAGATCAACGACTCGGGCGGCGCGCGGATCCAGGAGGGCGCGGCGTCGCTCGCGGGGTACGGCTACATCTTCGAGCGCAACGTCCGCGCGAGCGGCGTGATCCCGCAGATCAGCGTGATCATGGGCCCGTGCGCGGGCGGCGCGGTGTACTCGCCGGCCGTGACCGACTTCACGTTCATGGTCCGCGAGACCTCGCACATGTTCATCACGGGCCCGGACGTGATCAAGGCGGTCACCGGCGAGGAGGTCTCGTTCGAGGAGCTCGGCGGCGCGATGACGCACGCGAGCAAGTCCGGCGTCGCGTCGTTCGTGAGCCAGGACGAGGAGGAGTGCCTCGCGATGGTGCGGCACCTCCTGTCGTTCCTGCCCTCGAACAACGTCGAGGACCCGCCGACGTACACGCCGGTCGACGACCCCGAACGCACCGACGAGGGGCTCACCCACTTGATCCCCGACTCGGCGCGCGAGCCGTACGACATGCACGACGTGATCCGTCGGGTCGTCGACGACGGCGACTTCTTCGAGGTCTTCCCGTTCTGGGCGATGAACGTCGTGATCGGGTTCGCGCGTCTCGACGGGCGGAGCGTCGGCATCGTGGCGAACCAGCCCAAGATCCTCGCGGGGACGCTCGACATCGACTCGAGCGAGAAGGCCTCGCGGTTCGTCCGGTTCTGCGACGCGTTCAACGTGCCGATCGTCACGTTCGTCGACGTCCCGGGCTTCCTTCCCGGGACCGAGCAGGAGTACCACGGCATCATCCGCCACGGCGCGAAGCTCCTCTACGCGTTCGCGGAGGCGACCGTCCCGCGGCTCACCGTGATCACCCGCAAGGCCTACGGGGGCGCGTACCTCGTGATGAACTCGAAGCACCTGCGGGCCGACGTCTCGTTCGCGTGGCCGACCGCCGAGATCGCCGTCATGGGCCCTGAAGGCGCCGTCAACGTGGTGTTCCGCAAGCAGATCGAGAAGGCCGAAGACCCGGCCGCCGCTCGCGCGGAGCTGATCGCGCAGTACCAGGAGAAGTTCGCGACCCCGTACATCGCGGCCGAGCGTGGGTTCATCGACGACGTCATCGAGCCGGCCGAGACGCGCGGCCGTCTGATCAGGGCCCTGCGGATGCTCGGCACCAAGCGCGAGACGGTGCCGGCTCGCAAGCACGGGAACATGCCGCTGTGACGCACGCGACGCCGAGCGACGACGCGCCCGCGGACGACCCCGTCGCCGCCGAGGCTCCCACCCCGGTCGAGCGCCCCGATGCACCGATCCCACACCGGTTCGAGCTCCCCGACGACCTCACCCCTGCGGAGGAGCGCGCCGTGATCCGGGCGCTCGAACGCTACTTCGCGCAGGAGAGCCCGCATCCCCACCCATGGGTGCTCGCGGGCAGGATCGCGGCGTCGGGCCTGGGCAGCCTCCAAGCGCGGCACTACACCGACGCCCCATGGGAGGTCGGGACGTACGCGCCGTTCGCGCGTCGTGGGGTGCCGCCGATGCACGGCCGCAGCGACGTCGGCTGAGCGCCGCGCGGCTCCGGGGGCACGGCATGGTCGCGTCGCGCCGCGATGCGGGACGATAGCCCGCATCATGGGGGCTTCCACGACGCGCGGAACCGTCGCCGGTCGCGCCGACGCCGATGCCGCGTTCGCCGCGGAGGGCTGCACGGCACCCCGCCCGTGGGGCAACGGCCCGGACGAACGCTACGGATGGCACGAGCACGGCTTCCACAAGGTCCTGTTCTGCCTCGAGGGTTCGATCACGTTCCATCTCCGCGACGCCGACGACGTGACGCTCACGGCGGGCGATCGTCTCGATCTCGGTCCGGGTACCGAGCACGCGGCCACGGTCGGACCGAGCGGATGCGCGTGCGTCGAGGCGACCCGGTCGTGACCGGCCTCCGCCTCGCCGTCCAGGCGGATCAGCTGTGGTTCGCGGCCCCCGGCGGGATCGGGACGTACGTCCGCAACCTCGTTCCCGCGCTCGCGGCGCGGGAACCGTCGCTGGCGATCACGCTGTTCCACGC
>DASPIF010000005.1:0-7421 GCA_035629255.1 Actinomycetota bacterium
AGCATCGACTCGTCCGAGATCGACGGAGCCGCGCGCCGCGCGCTCGTGACGGCCGTGGTGAACCTCGCATCGGTTCCGACAGCCGCGCCGCCGGCGTTCGTTACCCTTCGCGCGTGGAGCGGCGCGAGGGTCTCGATGCCTTACCGCTCGAGCACGACCGGTCGGTCGTGACCGTGGGGTTCTTCGACGGTGTGCACCTGGGTCACCGCGAGGTCCTGCGGACGACGGCCGATCGCGCGCGAGCGCGAGACGCCCCGGCGGTCGCCGTCACGTTCGACCGTCACCCCCGTGAGGTGCTCACGCCCGGGAGCGAGCCGCGGCTGCTGACCGCCGTGGACCGGAAGGCTGGGTTGATCGAGGAGCTCGGGATCGACGAGCTGCTCGTGTTGCCGTTCACCGAGGAGTTCTCGCGCTGGCCCGCGGACCGGTTCATGGCCCAGGTGCTTCGCGACGGCCTCCACGCCGAGCACTGCGTGATGGGCGCGAACTTCACGTTCGGACACAAGGCGAAGGGCAACGTCGAGCTCCTGATCGCAGAGGGCGGCGCGTACGGCCTCACGGCCGAGCGCGTCGAGCTGCACGATCTGGAGGGACGCGTCGTGTCGTCGTCGTCGATCCGGGAGGCGCTCGCCGAGGGCGACCTCGATTGGCCCCACCGCGCGCTCGGACGCCGGTTCGTCCTGGACGGCGTCGTCGTGAGCGGCGCCGGTCGGGGACAGGGACTCGGATTCCCGACCGCGAACCTCGAGACGTGGCCGCGGCTCCTGCTGCCCAAGCAGGGGATCTACGCGGGACGCGCGGGCGTCGAGGGGACGTGGCACCTCGCCGCCATCGACGTGGGCACGAACCCGACGTTCGGGACCGAACCGCTGCACGTGGAGGCCTACCTGCTCGACTTCGAGGGCGATCTGGTCGGGCGCCCGATCGCGATCGAGTTCTGGGCGTACCTGCGTCCGGAGGTCCGGTTCGGAACGGAGGGCGAGCTCACCCACGCGATCGACGACGACGTCCGTCGAACGCGCGAGCTGGTGGATCCGGGCGACCGGGCCGGCACATGACGGCGCGACGCCACCAGCGTCAGTCGCCCGTCCGCTTCGAGTTCGTGCTTGGCGTGCTCGTGCTGCTCGTCGCCGTCGCCGTGTGGGCGCTCGCGAGCGCCGACGACGATCCCGCCGGGCGCGCGGCGCCGTCGACGGAGCCGACCACGTCGGCGACCGGACCGACGGCGATCGAGCCCACACCGAACGTGAGCACATCGCCCTCGCCCGCCGGGGCGCCGAAGCGTCCGCTGACGATCCACGGCACCGGCGACGTCAGCCTGGATCCGAACTACGTGCCGGCCTTCCGATCGAACGGCTACGACTGGGCGTGGTCGGGCCTGGACGGCCTGTTCACGCGCGACGACCTCACGATCATCAACCACGAGTGCCCGTCGACCGACATCGTCGCACCGATCCCCAAGCAGTTCAGCTTCCGGTGCGACCCGCAGGCGCTCGACGAGGCGCGCCGCGCGGGTGTCGACGTCGCGAGCCTCGCGAACAACCACGGATTCGACCATGGCCCCGAGGCGCTCATCGACTCGATCCGCAACATCGAACGAGCCGGCTTGATCGCGGTCGGCGCAGGGGAGGACGCCGAGGATGCCGATGCTCCTCGCTACGTCGAGGTCAAGGGATGGCGGATCGCGATCGTCGGTGTCGGCGAGGTCCTCGACCCCCTGAACCAGGTCGCGACCGCGGACTCGCCCGGGACCGCCGTCGGGCACGATTTCGCGCGCGCGCTCGCCGCGATCCGCGAGGCCGAGCGGAACGCCGACCTCGTGCTGGTCACGATCCACTGGGGGGTGGAGCTCGACACGCAGCCCCGCGAGTATCAGATCGAGGAGGCTCGCCGCATGATCGACGCCGGCGCCGACGCGATCTTCGGTCATCACGCCCATCGTCTGCAGCCGATGGACACGTACCGGGGACGACCGATCTTCTACGGGCTCGGCAACTTCGTGTGGCCGAGTTTCTCGGTCGAGGGCTCGACGACGGCCGTCGCCCGGGTGCGGGTCTCGCCCGACGGGACGGTGCGCGGTCGGCTCTTACCCGCGTTCATCACCGCACCGGGCCATCCCGAGCTCCGCTGACACAGACCCGGGGCGCGGGGCGACTCGGGCGAGCGGCGTCTGAGACGATGCGCCACGTGACCAGCGACCTGGGTCCCGCCTCGACGTTCGGGCCCTACCGGATCGAATCGCTCCTGGGGCGCGGAGGGATGAGCGTCGTGTACCTCGCCGAGGACACGAGGCTCGGGCGGCGCGTGGCGATCAAGGTGCTCGCGCCCGAACTCGCCGCCGACGAGGCGTTCCGCTCACGATTCGTCCGCGAGTCCCAGCTCGCGGCAGGCCTCGACCATCCGAACATCGTTCCCGTCTTCGAAGCCGGAGAGACCGACGGCCAGCTGTACATCGCGATGCGGTACGTCCGCGGGACCGACCTGCGGACGCTCATCGTGCGCGAGGGTCCTCTCGACCCGGAGCGCACCGTCGAGCTCCTGCGACCCGTCGCGTCGGCGCTCGACGCCGCCCATCGGCGGGGGCTCGTGCATCGCGACGTGAAGCCCGCGAACATCCTCATCGCGTCGGACGAGGGCGAGGAGCACGTCTACCTTTCCGACTTCGGGCTGACGAAGCACGCGTCGTCGCGGAGCGGCCTGACGCGGACCGGGCAGTTCATGGGAACCGTCGACTACGTCGCGCCCGAACAGATCCAGGGTCAGGACGTCGACGGTCGAGCGGACGAGTACTCGCTCGCCTGCGTCCTGTACGAGAGCCTGACCGGCAACGTGCCGTACGCGAAGGACAGCGACGTCGCGACGCTGTTCGGCCACATCCAGGACCCGCCTCCGAAGGTCACCGACGCGCGCCCGACGCTGCCGGGAGAGCTGGACGAGACCATCGCGCGCGCGATGGCGAAGGACCCGGCCGACCGCTTCCCGACGTGCGCGGCGATGATCGTCGCCGCGGCCGGCGCGCTCGGCGCACCGTCGGGGCCACGCGAGACCCCGGCCACAGGCATCGCGATGCCGGCGCCCGTGGAACCGTTCACGCCGCCCACGTCGATCCCCTCGCCCCTCGGGGGACCCCCATCGGCGCCGCCGGCGGACGGGCCGCCGAGCGATCCCGCCTACACGCCGCCGCCGGGCATCCCCGTCGTGACGCCGAGCCCCTCACGACCGACTCCGGCGGAGCCGACGGCGCGTTCGGGCATCGACCGCAAGCTCGTCGGGATGTTCGCCGCAGGCGGGGTCGCGCTCGCGGCGATCATCGTGATCGTCGGTCTGGCCCTCTCGGGGGGCGACGACGACCCCGGTCCCGGACCGATCACCGGTCCCGACCGCACGGCGCCGACGGGTCCACCACCGCCGATCGCCGCATCGAACGAGGCGTCGATCCGGATCGTGGACGCCGCCTCCGCGGATCCGTATCCCTCGTCGATCCCGGTCACCGCCGAGCGCGGAAGCGTCGCCGACGTCAACGTCACGCTCGAGGGGTTCGCGCACGCGTTCCCCGACGACGTTGCGGTGCTGCTCGTCGGTCCCGACGGCCGATCCGCGGTCCTGATGTCGGATAGCGGCGGCGGGAGCACCGAGGCCGTCCGGGACGTGAACCTGACGTTCGACGACGAGGCGCAGGCCGAGCTCCCCGACGCCGCCACGATCTCGGCGGGGTCGTACCGGCCGACGGCCGGGACCGAGGACGGTGGCGGGCTGTGCTGTGGGTTCACCGGCGCGGGGCCCGCACCCGCGCCGCCGTACGGCGCGGATCTTTCGGTCTTCGACGGCTCGGATCCGAACGGCGATTGGCAGCTGTTCGTCGTGGACGACAGCGGGGGCGACGACGGCCGGATCGCGGGTGGATGGTCGATCGGTGTCGAGCTCTCGTCGGACGCCCCATCCACGGGTCCGACGGGCGCGACATCGCCGACGGGGGCCACGACGGATCCCCCGCCGACAGGGCCGACGGGGTCGAGCGTCGTCTTCCGCGACGACTTCTCGGACGTCGGTTCGGGGTGGGACACGTTCGAGGACGCCACCAGCAGCGGTGGGTACCGGGACGGCGAGTACGTCCTGTCGGTCGACGGTGGATTCCTCGTGACCGGGGACCTGAACACCCGCGCCGACGAGATCGCGGGTCTGACGGACGTCCGCGTCGAGGTCACCGGCCGGCTGCTGACCGCGCCGAACGCGGTGTACGGCGTCACGTGCCGCGCCCGCTCGACGGACCGCTACTACTACTTCCTGATCCAGGGCGATGGTTCGTACTACATCGGCGAGGCCGTCCCTCGTCGGGCTGAGAACCTCGCGACCGGCACGAGCGCCGCGATCCTCGCGGGACGCACGCCGAACCGGATCGGCGCCGAGTGCCTCGACGCCCAGGGCGGCGTCGCGTTGCGCCTGTACGTCAACGGCGAGCTCGTGGACGAGGCGGTCGACGGCACGGATCCGCTCGGCGCGGGGCGGGTGGGTCTCCGCACGGAGTCGCGGCGCGATGAGATGTCGGCGGCGTTCGACGACCTCGTCGTCTCGGTACCGTGAGCGGGATGACGCTCGCCGCGGGCCGCTGACCAGGGGTTCCTCGGGGGTCGTCTGGTAGCCTGGGTCACCGTATGTCACTCACGAACCAGCAGAAGACCGTGATCATCTCGGACCACCGGCGCTCGGACGCCGACACCGGCTCCACCGAGGTCCAGGTCGCGATCTTGAGCAAGCGGATCTCGGATCTGACCGAGCATCTGAAGACCCACAAGAAGGACCACGCGTCTCGTCGTGGGCTCTTGATGCTGGTCGGGCGCCGGCGTCGGCTCCTCGAGTACCTCCGGCGCGAGGACATCAACCGCTACCGCGACATCGTGTCGAAGCTCGGCCTGCGCCGGTGACGGTACGCCGCTCCGAAACCTCCGAGCGTCACGGAGGACCCGTCGATCGCCACCGCGCGGTCGCCGCGGGTACCGGAGAAGGGGTGATGCCGGCCACGCTCTGATCCGCTCCACGAGGACCCAGGAGGGGGAAGCCCCCGGTCGGTTCTCAGTCGCGAGCCTCCGGACCCGTGCCGGCGACTCACCACTGACAACCGGCCCGCCTCCGTCTCCGAACCGCCGCGACGCACCCGGCGTCGCCGACCCAAGGAGGTAGGCCGATGGCCACCACGCTCTCCCGCCAGATCGGGAACCAGACCATGACGTTCGAGACGGGCCGTCTCGCGAAGCAAGCGCACGGCTCGTGCACCGTCCAGCTCGGCGAGACCCAGGTCATGGTGACCTGCACGACCGCCAAGCCCCGCGAGGGCATCGATTTCTTCCCGCTCACGATCGACGTCGAGGAGCGGATGTACGCGGCGGGGAAGATCCCCGGCGGGTTCTTCCGCCGTGAGGGACGCCCGTCCGAGACCGCGATCCTCACCGCGCGGCTGACCGACCGCCCGATGCGCCCGTCCTTCGTGGACGGCTACCGCGACGAGGTCCAGGTCGTGATCACCGTCCTGTCCGTCGACATGGCGAACCCGTACGACATCGTCGGGATGAACGGCGCGAGCCTCGCGACGATGATCAGCGGCATCCCCTTCCAGGGCCCGGTGGGCTCGGTGCGGCTCGGCCTGATCGGCGGGGAGTGGGCGATCAATCCCACGTTCCAGGAGATCGAGGAGGCGACGTTCGACATCGTCGTCGCCGGCCGTCGCAACGACCAAGGCGAGATCGACATCCTGATGATCGAGGGCGAGGCGCCCGACAACACGTGGCAGCTGCTCGGGGCCGCGGAGGGAGCCGTCGCGCCGACCGAGGAGGTCGTCGCGGAGGGGCTCGAAGCCGCCAAGCGCGCGATCTCGGACATCATCGACTTCCAGAACGAGCTCCTCTCGCAGCTCGACATCAAGGAGCGGCCGTTCGAGCCCCGCCCGCTCTACGGCGACGACACGTGGCAGACGATCGAGGCGTTCGCGAAGGAGCGGCTCGAGACCGCGATCGTCCCGGAGAAGGTCGAGCGCGAGACCGCGCTCGCGGAGATCAAGGACGCGGTTCGGGCACACTTCCTCGAGACGTGGGGGGACGACACGTTCGCCGCCCGGAACGGCGAGATCTCGCCCGCGTGGAAGGACCTCCAGAAGAAGGTCATGCGAGCCCGCGTGATCGAGCACGGGGTTCGGCTCGACGGCCGCGGCGCGAAGGACATCCGTCCGCTCCATGCCGAGGTCGATGTCCTGCCGCGGGCGCACGGCTCGAGCATCTTCGAGCGCGGCGACACCCAGGTCCTCAACGTCACCACGTTGGGGATGCTGCGGATGACGCAGATGATCGACACGCTCGACCCCGAGGACACGAAGCGGTACATCCACCACTACAACTTCCCGCCGTTCTCGACGGGCGAGGTCGGCCGGATCGGCTCGCCGCGCCGGCGAGAGATCGGTCACGGCGCGCTCGCCGAGCGGGCGCTCGTCCCGGTGATCCCGTCGGAGGAGGAGTTCCCCTACGCGCTCCGCCTCGTCTCGGACGTCGTGGGCTCGAACGGGTCCACGTCGATGGCGAGCGTGTGCGCCTCGACGCTGTCGCTGATGGATGCGGGCGTCCCGATCAAGGCGCCCGTCGCGGGCATCGCGATGGGGATGATCGCGGAGGGCGGCACGTTCGTGACGCTGACCGACATCCTCGGCGCGGAGGATGCGCTCGGGGACATGGACTTCAAGGTGGCCGGGACGAAGGACATGGTGACCGCGATCCAGCTCGACATGAAGGTCACCGGCCTCCCGGGCGACGTGCTCTCCGGCGCGCTCCAGCAGGCGAAGGAGGCTCGTCTCAAGATCCTCGACGTGATGCTCGCGACGATCCCGGCCCCGCGCTCCGAGGTGAACCCGAAGGCGCCGCGGATCCTCACGATCCAGATCCCCGTCGACAAGATCGGCGAGGTCATCGGGCCCAAGGGCAAGCGGATCAACGAGATCGTCGCGCTCACGGGCGCCGACATCGACATCCAGGACGACGGCACGGTGTTCGTCGGCGCGCGCGAGGGCGCGGGTGCGGACGAGGCCGTGCGGATCATCGACGAGATCGCGAATCCGCGTCCGATCTCGGTCGGCGAGCACTTCACCGGCACCGTCGTGAACACGACCACGTTCGGCGCGTTCGTGAACCTCGTGCCGGGCCGCGACGGCCTGATCCACATCTCGAAGCTCGGCAAGGGCAAGCGCCTGGCGAACGTCGAGGACGCCGTCAAGGTCGGCGACACGATCGAGGTCGAGGTCCAGGACATCGACGACCGCGGCAAGATCTCGCTCAAGCCGGTCGGCGAGGAGTGGGCGATCCCCGAGGGCATGGAGGCCCAGGAGGACCGTCCGCCGCGCCGCGACCGCGGCGACCGAGGCGACCGTGGTGATCGCGGCGACC
>DASPIF010000006.1:0-5162 GCA_035629255.1 Actinomycetota bacterium
TGTCACCTCGAGGAGCTCGATCGGGGTGATGCGGTCGTACCGGTCGTCGTACCGCAGCCGGTCGGGGATGTACCGGAGGATCCCGTGCCGCTCCGTCGAACCGAACTCCTGGACGATCGTCTCGGTCACGAGCAGGTCGCCGCTCGGCTCGATCCGGACGTCGACGCGGAACGACGGGGTCGACTCGAAGACGAAGCCCTGTCCGCGGGCCGTGGGGACCGTCGCGAGGAAGGCGATCGCGACGACGGTTACGGCGCTTCCCAGCCGCCGGGCGGTCCTCATCGCGCCGAAGCGTAGAGGCTGCGGCGACGACCCGGCAGGAGCTCCGGGCGATAGGGTCCGATCCCGTGGAGGAGACGCCGCGCCTCTATCGGGACCTCGCCTCGTGGTGGCCGCTCCTGTCGCATCCGGACGACTACGCCGACGAGGCGGTCGAGTACGCGGACATCCTCCGCGAGGCCGCCGCGCGCGAGGTCCGCGAGGTCCTGGAGCTGGGTTCGGGCGGCGGCAACTCGGCGTCGCACCTCAAAAGTTCGTTCGCGATGACACTCGTCGACCGCTCCCCCGAGATGCTCGAGGTCTCACGGGGGCTCAATCCCGAGCTCGAGCACCTCGAGGGCGACATGCGGACGGTGCGGCTGGGTCGGTCGTTCGACGCCGTGTTCGTCCACGACGCGATCGCGTACATGACGTCCGAGACCGACCTACGCGCGGTCTTCGCCACCGCGTTCGCGCACGTCCGGGCCGGTGGCGTCGCGCTGTTCGTACCGGACTCGGTCACGGAGACCTTCGGCGAGACCACCGATCACGGAGGACACGACGGCGAGGACCGGGCGATGCGTTACCTCGAATGGACCTGGGACCCCGACCCGACCGACGCCACCGTCCGCATGGACCTGACGTACGTCTTCCACGAAGCGGACGGGCGCGTCCACTCCTACCTGGACTCGCACCTGTGCGGCCTCTTCCCGACGGCGACGTGGATCTCAGGGCTCGAGGACGCCGGGTTCAAGGAGGTCCGATCCGTCGACCTCGTCGGAGACGAGCTCCGCGTCGGGGCGCTCGCCTTCGTCGGGGTCCGGCGCGTCTGACGCCCTCCGTCGCGTCGCCTGAGCGCTTCCCCCCAGCGCGAGGCGGGCTCACTCACTTCGCTGCCTTCTTCACGAGCGCCGCGATCTTCTTCTCGTCGGCCGGCGTCAGCTCGCTCAACGCGAACGACGTCGGCCACATCGTCCCCTGATCGAGCTTCGCCTCGTCGCTGAACCCGAACGTCGCGTACCTCGACGTGAACTTGGCCGCGCTCTGGAAGAAGCACACGACCTTGCCGTCCTTCGCGTACGCGGGCATCCCGTACCACGTCTTCGGCCACAGATCCGGCGCGCTGGCGGCGATGATCGCATGGACGCGCTCCGCCATCGCGCGATCCGGTTGCGGCATGGCGGCGATCGCCGCGAGCGCATCGCGTTCGCCGGCCGCCCGGTTCTTGCTGGCGCGCGCCTCCGCCTTCATCTCCTGGGCGCGAGCCTTCATCGCGGCGCGCTCCTCGGCCGTGAAACCCTCGGCGCTGTTGCGGGGCGCGGACGTCCCCTCAGTGGAGCGCGACGTCTGCTTCTTCTTCCCGGCGCGCTTGCCCTCGGCCATCCCGGACACCTCCCCGTACGTCGATCGGTCCTGCTCGCCTGACGCCGGTCTAGTGAGGCGACGAGCCGGCGGCGGCGCCGTCGGACGCCAGCGCCTCCTGGAGGACGTCCCACGCGAGGACCGCGCACTTGACCCGCACGGGGTACTTCACGACGCCCTTGAGCGCCACGAGCTCGCCGAAGACGTCCTCGTCCGGCTCGAGGTCGCCGGCGAGCATCGTGCGGACCTCGGTCGCGAGCCGCTCGACCTCCTCGACCGTCTTGCCGCTCACCGACTCGGTCATCATCGACGCCGACGCCTGGCTGATTGAGCAGCCCTGGCCGACGAACGAGACCTCCAGGACCTTCCCCGCCTCGGCGTTCACGTACACGGTGATCTCGTCGCCGCACAGCGGGTTGTTCTTCGAGCACGTGAGCGGCGCGTCGGCCATCTCGCGCTTGTTCCGGGGGCTCTTGTAGTGGTCGAGGATGACTTCCTTGTAGATCTCGTCGAGCGCCACGCCTCTCCCCTCGATCCGCTCAGAACCCGAAGACGCCCTCGGCCTTGGCGAGCGCGTCGATCAGGGCATCGACCTCGTCGGCGGTGTTGTAGACGTAGAAGCTCGCGCGCGCCGTCGCGGGGACGGCGTATCGACGCATCACGAGCTGGTTGCAGTGATGCCCCGCGCGGATCGCGACGCCCTCCTCGTTGAGGATCGTCGCGAGGTCGTGCGGGTGCACGTCCTTGTACCAGAACGAGACCGCTCCACCCCGCACCGTCGCGTCGTGCGGCCCATACACCGTCGCGCCGGCCTCGAGCAGCCGTTCGATGGCGTACGTCGTGATCTCGATCTCGTGCTGACGGACGGCGTCCATGCCGAGCGCTTCGAGGTAGTCGATCGCGGCGCCGAGCCCGACCTCCTGCGCGATGTTCATCGTCCCCGCCTCGAACTTGAAGGGGACCGCGTTCCACGTCGAGCGGTCGTGGAAGACCTCTTCGATCATGTGACCACCGCCGAGGAACGCGTCCATCCTCTCGAGGTGCTCGAGCTTCCCGTAGAGCCCTCCGGAGGCCGTCGGTCCGAGCATCTTGTGACCGCTGATCGTCAGGAAGTCGGCGTCGAGCTCCGTCACGTCGACCGGCACGTGGGGGACGAGCTGCGCGCCGTCGACCAGGACCAGCGCACCGACGGCGTGGGCGGCGTCGATCAGCTGCTTCAGCGGCGGCAGCGTCCCGAGCGAGTTCGACATCCCCGTCACGGCGACGAGCTTCGTCCGGTCGGTGAGGTGCTGATCGAGGACGGACAGATCGAGCAGTCCGTCGTCGGTGATCGGGAGGTACCGCAGCGTCGCGCCGGTGTCGCGGACGGCGAGCTGCCACGGGACGATGTTCGAGTGGTGCTCCATGTCGGTGAGGAGGATCTCATCGCCCTCCTCGAGGAACCGGCGAGCCCACGCGTGCGCGACGAGGTTGGTCGACTCGGTCGTGCCGCGAGTGAAGATGATCGTCTCGGGCTGCGGCGCTCCGACGAACCGGGCGAGCTTCGCCCGGGCGCCCTCGTAGAGGTCGGTCGCCTCCTCCGCCAGGAGGTAGAGCCCACGATGCGCGTTCGCGTTGTGGTGACGGTAGAAGTCGGCCTCGGCGTCGATGACCTGGTTCGGCTTCTGCGACGTCGCCGCGGAATCCAGGTACACGAGCGGGAGACCATCCGGCGTCGTGCGACCGAGGATCGGGAAGTCGGCGCGGATCCGGGCGACGTCGAGCGGCGTCGCGGTGGGCCGATCCTGCGTGACCGCCATGGTGTCGATCCTCCTCGCGCTCAACCCTCGGGGGGCTCGTCGCCCGGCCCGGGATCCTCCTGGATCCCTTCGTACCCCTTCTCCTCGAGCTCATGAGCGAGCTCGCGGCCGCCGGACCTCACGATACGTCCGTTCATCATCACGTGGACGTGATCGGGCGTGATGTAGTTCAGGATCCGCTGGTAGTGCGTGATGAGCAGGACGCCCAGCGTCGGCCCGATCAGCTGCGCGACCCCGGTCGCCACCGCCTTGAGCGAGTCGATGTCGAGCCCGGAGTCGGTCTCGTCCAGGACCGCGATCTGGGGCTCGAGGACGGCCAGCTGCAGCACCTCGTTCTTCTTCTTCTCGCCGCCCGAGAACCCCTGGTTCACGTACCGCTGGACCATGGCGTCCTCGACGCCGAGGAGGTTCATCTTCTCCTTGAGGTGCTTACGGAACGCGAGCGCGTTGATCTCGACCCCCTTGACGTTCTTGTACGCCGTCCGGAGGAAGTTCACGACGGACACGCCCGGGATCTCGACGGGGTACTGCATCGCGAGGAAGAGTCCACGCTGGGCGCGCTGGTCCGCGGTGAGCCCGGTGATGTCCTCGCCCTTGAACCGCACCTGTCCGGCCGTCACGACGTACCCCGGACGACCCATCAGGACGTTCGCGAGCGTCGACTTGCCCGAGCCGTTGGGGCCCATCATCGCGTGCGTCTCCCCCTGGCGGACGACGAGGTCGATCCCCTTGAGGATCGGCTTGCCCTCAACCGAGGCTTCGAGCCCGCGGATCTCCAGCATCGCCGGCGCCGAGCCGTTGCCCTTCGCGTCCATCGTCGTCATCCCGTCCGTCATCCGTCCGCCACCTCGATCAGCACCTCGTCGTCCTGCACCTTCACCGCGAACGCCTCCACCGGCTGGGTCGCCGGGAGCGTTCGAGGTCGGCCCGAGTTCAGGTCGAACGTCGAGCCGTGCTTCGGGCATTCGATCGTCTGTTCCTCGACGTCGAGCTCGCCCTCGTCGAGGAAGTAGTGGGCGTGCGAGCAGATCGCGTCGATCACGCGGAAGCCCTCCTCACCGAGGTTCGCGACGGCGAACGGACGCGCGTCGATCTCGAACCGGCGCACCTCGCCTTCGGCCACCTCGGTCACGCCGCAGAGTCGGACGAGCGCCATCAGGCGACCTCGGGGGTACCGATCGCGACGAGTTCGGCCTCGATCGACGCGACCAGCGAGTCGCGGACCTCGGGCAGCTCGACGCGGTCGAGGACCTCGGCGAAGAACCCGAACACGATCAGCCGCTCGGCCTCCGCGCGGGGGATCCCGCGACTCATCAGGTAGAAGAGCTCGTCGTCGCTGACCGGCCCGACGCTCGCGGCGTGACCGCATCGGGTCGGATCGTTCGTCAGGATCTCGAGGTTCGGGACCGACATCGCCTTCGCGGTCTCCGACAGCAGGATGTTGCGGTTCGTCTGATAGGCGTCGCACCCGTGCGCGCCGTGCTCGAGGATCACGGTGCCGGTGAAGATCGCGTTCGAGCGATCGCGCAGCGCCCCCTTGTAGAGGAGGTCGCTCGAGGTGCGCGATCCGATGTGGTCCTGGACCGAGCGATGGTCGATGTGCTGGTCGCCATCGCCGAAGTAGACACCCAGCATCTCGCTGGTCCCGCCGTCACCGAGCAGGACGGTGTCGGCCTCGGCGCGGCTCAGCGACGCGCCGAACGCGACACCGAGCGAACGGACCTCGGCGTCCCGACCGACCTG
>DASPIF010000007.1:0-3857 GCA_035629255.1 Actinomycetota bacterium
CGCATCGACTCCCCGCCCGTGAAGGTCCGCCCGAAGAGGCGGTTGAGCTCGTCCTGGATCCCGACGAGGTCACGGAAGGGGTCCCAACGGACCAGCGTGTCCCGTGCCACTACGACGCACCTCCTTCATCGACGATCTCGCCCTCGACCACGTCGTTCTCAGTCTCGGTGGCAGCGCCCGAGGGCTCTGCGCCGCCGCCGCCGGCCGCTTGCGCCTGCTGCGACTCGGCCGTCTGCTGGTACATCGCCTGACCGATGCCCTGGAACTTCTGCATCACGGCGTCGGTCTGGCCCTTGATCCGGTCGGTGTCCTCAGCCTTGAGCGACTCCTTCAGCTCGTCGTTCAGCTTCTTGAGCTCGTCGCGATCGGACTCGGGCACCTTGTCGCCCCACTCCTCGAGCGACTTGTCGACCTGGTACGCGAGCTGGTCGCCGGCGTTGCGCGCCTCCGCGGCCTCGCGGCGTGCATGATCCTCCGACGCGAACTTCTCCGCGTCCTGCACCATGCGGTCGATGTCCTCCTTGGACAGCGCGGTCCCGCCGGTGATCGTCATCGCCTGCTCCTTGCCCGTGGCGAGGTCCTTCGCGCTGACGTTCACGATCCCGTTCGCGTCGATGTCGAACGCGACCTCGATCTGCGGCATGCCGCGCGGCGCCGGCGGGAGGCCCGTCAGCTGGAACTTGCCGAGCGATCGCACGCCGGGCGAGTAGACCGTCTCGGCCTCGCCCTGCAGCACGTGGATCTCGACGTTGCTCTGGTTGTCGTCCGCGGTCGTGAAGATCTCCGATTTGCGGGACGGGATCGTGGTGTTGCGCTCGATCAGCTTCGTGAAGATGCCGCCCTTGGTCTCGACCCCGAGCGTGAGCGGCGTGACGTCGAGGAGCAGGATGTCCTTCACGTCGCCCTTCAGGACCCCGGCCTGGATCGCGGCGCCGACGGCGACGACCTCGTCGGGGTTGACGCCCTTGTGGGGCTCCTTGCCGCCGGTGAGCTCCTTGACGAGCTCCTGGATCATCGGCATCCGCGTCGAGCCACCGACCAGGATGATGTGGTCGATCTGGTCGACGTTCTTGCCCCAGTCCTTCACGGCCAGCTCGAACGGCTCGCGGGTGCGCTTGACGAGGTCCTCGGTCATCCGCTCGAACTCGCTGCGCGTGAGCTTCATCTCGAGGTGCAGCGGGCCATCGGGGCCCGCGGAGATGAACGGCAGGTTGATCGTCGCCTCGCTCACCTGCGAGAGCTCGATCTTGGCCTTCTCCGCAGCCTCCTTCAGCCGCTGGAGCGCCATCCGGTCCGCACCCAGGTCGATCCCGTAGTTGTTCTTGAACTCGGTGACCATCCAGTCGATGACGCGCTGGTCCCAGTCGTCGCCGCCGAGCTGCGTGTCCCCGTGCGTCGCCTTGACCTCGAAGACGCCCTCGCCGATCTCGAGCAGCGAGACGTCGAAGGTCCCACCGCCGAGGTCGAACACGAGGATCGTCTGGTCGGTCGACTTGTCGAGCCCGTACGCGAGCGCCGCCGCGGTCGGCTCGTTGATGATCCGGAGCACCTCGAGCCCCGCGACCTGCCCGGCCTCCTTGGTCGCCTGACGCTGCGAGTCGTCGAAGTACGCCGGGACGGTGATCACGGCCTGGCTGACGGTGTCGCCGAGGTAGGACTCGGCGTCCCGCTTGAGCTTGGCGAGGATCTGCGCCGATACCTCCTGCGGGGTCCACGCCTTGCCGTCGACCTCGATGCTCCAGTCCCGCGAGCCCATGTGTCGCTTGACGGAGCGGACGGTTCGATCAGGGTTCGTGATCGCCTGGCGCTTGGCGACCTCACCGACGAGGATCTCGCCGTTCTTCGAGTACCCGACGACCGACGGCGTCGTCCGCGATCCCTCGGTGTTCGGGATGACGACGGGCTCGCCCGCCTCCAGGACGGAGACCACCGAGTTCGTCGTCCCCAGGTCGATCCCAACGGCTCGTGCCATGTGTCGTGCCTCCTGCTGCGAAGTTGGGCCCTCGCGCCGCTGGCGCTCGGGCAGGTTCAGTCCCTACCGATGATGGAAGTTGAGTCCGACTCTGTCAACCCTGAGCACGAACCCCTCATTCCCGCTCGGCCCCGCGTGGCGCGGTATGCTCGCCGACGATGCTCCTCCGGGCGGCGGTCCTCGGCGCGATGGTGCTCGTCGCGGGCGGACTGGCCGCACGCAGGGCGCGGCTGCTGACGTCGCTGGTACGCCAGGGGCGACCCGCGCACCGGACGGACGATCTCGCGACCCGGGTGGCCAAGGAGGGCTCGCACGTCCTGGCGCAGCGCAAGCTGTTCCAGCGCTTCGTCCCCGGCCTGATGCACGCGCTGATCTTCTGGGGCTTCCTCGTGCTGCTGACGACGATCGTCGAGGTCGGCGGCCAGGTCATCGACCCGGCGTTCGAGATCCCCGTGATCGGGGGCAGTCGCGCGCTCGGGCTCCTCCAGGACGTCTTCGCGGCGGGGGTCCTCGTGGGGATCGCGATCGCCGTCGCGATCCGGCTCGGCCAGCGCCCCGAGCGATTCGTCGGGAGCCACCGCCTCGAGGCGTATCGGATCCTCGCGCTGATCTTCTGGATCGTCGCGACGTTGTTCCTCGGGCGCGGCGCGCGGATCGCCGCCGACCTCGCGCCGGACTGGTGGTGGACGCCCGTCTCGACGGCGTCGTCGTACCTGTTCTCCTGGATGAGCTCGGGGCTGATCCGCACCGCGATGTGGACGCTGCTCTGGTCGCACGTCGCGCTGATCCTCGGGTTCCTCGTCTTCCTTGGGTACTCCAAGCACCTGCACATCGTCACCAGCTCGCTCAACGTCTTCTTCGCGAGCACGCGGCCGCGCGGGAGGCTCACCCCGCTTCGGATCGACATGGAGGCGGTCGCGAACGCCGACGAGGCACCGACGCTCGGCGTGGGGACGATCCGCGATCTCTCGTGGAAGCAGACGCTCGACCTCTACTCGTGCACCGAGTGCGGACGGTGTCAGTCGATGTGCCCGGCGTGGAACACGGGCAAGCCGCTGTCGCCGAAGCTGCTCGTGATGAACCTGCGCGATCAGGTCTTCGCCGAGGGCCCGTCGCTCCTCGCCGATCCGACGGACGACGGCACGCCGATCGTGCCCGACGTCGTCGACGACGAGGTGGTGTGGGCGTGCACGACGTGCGGGGCGTGCATGCACGAATGCCCCGTCGACATCGAGCACATCGACACCATCGTCGACCTCCGGCGCAACCTCGTGATGGCCGAATCGCGATTCCCGGCGGAGGCCGGAACCTTGCTGCGCAACCTCGAGTCGGCGAGCAACCCTTGGGGCATGCCGCAAGCTCAGCGAGCCGAGTGGGCGGACGGCACCGGCGTACGTGTGATCGCCGAGGGCGAGCGCGCCCCCGAGTACCTCTATTGGGTGGGTTGCGCCGGTTCGTTCGACGACCGCGCCAAGGCGATCTCGCGGGCGGTGGTCGAGGTGCTCGAGCGCGCCGGCGTCTCCTTCGCGATCCTCGGACCGCGCGAGCTGTGCACCGGCGACCCCGCGCGGCGCCTCGGCAACGAGTACCAGTTCCAGACGCTGGCCGAGGCGAACGTCGCGACGATGCACGAGGCGGGCGTCACGAAGGTGATCGCGAACTGCCCGCACTGCTACAACACGCTGCGGAACGAGTACCCGGACTACGGCGGTCACTTCGAGGTGCTCCACCACTCCGAGCTGATCGCGGACCTCGTCGCCTCCGGGCGGCTCCGCCCGACGGGGCGGGTGGCGGCCACCGTCGCCTACCACGACCCGTGCTACCTCGGGCGTCACAACGACGTCTATCGAGATCCCCGGCGCGCGCTCGAGGCCGTCCCCGGGGT
>DASPIF010000008.1:0-8238 GCA_035629255.1 Actinomycetota bacterium
TCCGGGGCTCGCCGCGTCTGCCCTCGATCGAGTTGAACAGCGAGGTCTCCTCGCCGCAGATGTACGCGCCCGCGCCGCGCCGGATCTCGATGTCGAAGGGGAACCCCGCTCCCATCACGTCCTCGCCCAGCAGTCGGTGTCGCCGCACCTCGTCGATCGCGTGCTGCAGCCGGCGGTGCGCGAGCGGATACTCGCCCCGGATATAGAGGTACGCCCTCTCCGAACCGGTGGCGTACCCCGCGATCGTCAGCGCCTCGACGACCGCGAACGGGTCGTGCTCCATCACGACGCGATCCTTGAACGTGCCGGGCTCGGACTCGTCGGCGTTGCAGATGAAGTAGTGGGGGCGCACGGGCTGCTTCGCGACGGCCTCCCACTTCACACCCGCGGGGAAGGCGGCGCCGCCGCGCCCGAGGAGCTTCGAGTCCTTCAGCTCCGAGATCACGCCCTCCGGCCCCAGCTCGACCGCCCGACGGAGCGCCTCGTACCCGCCGTTCGCGCGGAAGTCCTCGAGGGACGCCGGATCCACGACGCCGACCCGACGCAGGAGACGGAGGTTCGGATCGCGCCGCGCTGGGGCCAGGTGCCGCTGATCGTGCGTCTGGGGAACACCCCACCCGCCGCGGTCGCCTTCCCACCCATGGACCAGGTCGTCGGAGGGCCGGGTCATGCCGCCCAGACGCGCTCCCTCGGCCTCGACGTCACCCGCGTTGGTGACACCGATCGCGACGTAGGCGGACCCCGTCTCGGTCGGTGCGGTCTCCTGCACGAACGTCGCCACCGGCTTCTCGCAGTGGCCGAGGCACGGCCCGCGCTGCCACGTCCAGCGCCCGTCGTCGCCCTCGAGCGTCGTCCCGGCTGGACCGAAGACCGCCTCGAGCCGAGAGCAGATCGCGTCGGCACCGTTGACGCGGCAGGCGATGTCGTCACAGACATGGACGACGCGCTTCGGGCGCTCCTCGGTCGAGAACAGGGCGTAGAAGGTCGCGACGCCGTAGACGTCCGCGGGAGCGACCGTGAGTCGCTGACTGACGTAGTTGACGCCGCCCTCGCTGATCCAGCCGACGCGGTCGGTCAGCGCGTGCAGCGCGGGGAGCAGGAGGTGGCGGCGCTCGCGCGCCTCGTGACCACCGCGCGCGACGTGACCGACAGGGAACGCGTCGCCGCCGCGCCAGACCGCGTCCTCGACGTCGAGGATCGCGTCGACGGCCGCGCGTTCGTCGTCGGTCGGCTCCGCCGACGGGATCAGATGGAGGTCCACCGCACCCCCACTACGGCGACGCCCCGACGTCGACGACCGTCCGCTCCTCGAGGCGGTCGATGCGCACCGCGCTCGCCTTGAACTCGGCGGTCCCGGATTTCGGATCCGTCGCGTCGATCGTCAGGATGTTCGTCTCGACCTGCTCCGGGAAGTGCAGCGTCATGAAGACGAGCCCCGCCCGGAGCCCGGCGTCGACGTGCACCGGCGCCTGAACGGTCCCCCGCCGCGATGTGATCGCGACCATCTCGCCCTCGACGAGACCGAGCCGCTCGGCATCCGCGGGCGAGACGTCGATCGTCTCGCGTCGGCGCATCGGGCTCGAGTAGCCACCGGTCTGCACGCCGGTGTTGTACGAGTCGAGCCGTCGCCCCGTCGTGAGCCGGAGCGGGAACTCCTCGGTGAGCTCGTCCACCGGCGGTTCGTGCACGACGACGCTGAACGGCGCCGGGTCCCCGCGCTCGGCCGGATCCTCGGCCCACAGTCGCTCGTGGAGGAACGTCGTCCCGGGATGGGACTCGTCCCAGCACGGCCATTGCAGACCGCCCTCCTCCTCGAGCCGCTTCCACGACATCCCGGCGTGCATCGGCGAGAGCGATCGGAGCTCCTCCCACGCGTCGAACGGCGTCGGATCGCCCCAGTCGTGCCCGAGCCGCTTCGCGAGTTGCGCGATGATCCAGATGTCGTCCATCGCCTGGCCCGGCGGCTCGAGCGCTTTGCGCACCCGCTGCACGCGTCGCTCCGAGTTCGTGACCGTCCCGTCCGATTCGAAGGTCGAGTTCGCGGCCGGGAACACGACGTCGGCCATCTCGGCGGTCCTCGTGAGGAACATGTCCTGGACGATCAGGCACTCGAGCCCCTCGAGCAGATGCTGGGTGTGCTTCGCGTCCGCCTCCGAGTTGGCCGGGTTCTCGCCGATCACGTACACCGACGTCAGGTCGCCGCGCTCCATCGCCTCGAACATCGACGTGATCGTCCATCCGTAGTGCGGATCGATCGGGACGCCCCACGCGGCCTCGAACTTGGCCCGGGCCGCCTCGTCGGTCTCGATGTCCTGGAAGCCCGGCAGCTTGTTCGGGATCGCGCCCATGTCGCCGCCGCCCTGGACGTTGTTCTGGCCTCGGAGCGGGTTGACACCGCTCCCGTAGCGGCCGACGTGCCCGGTCAGCAACGCCAGGTTGATCAGCGACAGCACGTTGTCGACCGCGTTGTGGTGCTCGGTGATCCCGAGCGTCCAGCACAGGATCGCTCGGTCGGCCTTCGCGTACGCGTGCGCGAGCTCCGCGATCGCGTCCGCGGGGACGCCCGTCTCGCGCTCCCCTCGCTCGAGCGTCCAGTCCATGACGGAGTCCCGGTACGTCTCGAACCCGACGGTCCCGCGCTCGATGAAGACCGGATCGTGGAGGTCGTTGACGACGATCTCGCGCGCGACCGCGTTCGAGAGTGCGATGTCGGACCCGACGTCGAGTCCGAGCCACAGATCGGCCCACTGCGCCGACGTCGTCCGTCGAGGATCGATGACGAAGAGCCGCGCGCCGCGATGGACGGCCCTGAGGACGTGATGGAAGAAGATCGGATGCGTCTCGCGCGCGTTCGATCCCCACAGGATGACGAGGTCGGCGTTCTCGACCTCCTCGTATGAACTTGTCCCACCACCCGCTCCGAACACCGTCGCCAGACCGACGACCGAGGGAGCGTGTCAGGTGCGGTTGCAGCTATCGATGTTGTTCGTGCCGAGGGCTTGACGAGCGAACTTCTGCGCCATGAAGTTCATCTCGTTCGTGGCCTTCGAGCAGCTGAACACGCCGGCCCCACGGCCGGGGTTCCGCGCGATCGCCGCCCCCAGCCCCTGCGCGGCCCGGTCCAATGCCTCGTCCCAGGTCGCCGGGCGCAGAGCGCCGGCCTCGCGGATCATCGGCTCCGTGAGCCGCACGAGCGCGTTCCTCATCGAGCAGCGCTCCTTCCCACGTCGATCCCGTCGCTCGAACCGAACGACGGTTCATCCTACGCCGGGCATGGTTGGGCACGGCCGGGAGCGTCGGGGTCGGCGTGGCTCGCGGTCACCTCGGCCGGAGCGTCGGTGGCGTCTCGTGCGGCGCGCCGTGGGCGCGCTCGTGGAGCAGGCGGAGTTGGATCGTCGAGCCGTCGGTCGCGATCTCCCGGTGGTAGTCGCCCGCGTGCGCGACGAGGTCGCTATGCCCGAGCAGCGGCTGGTCGTGGACGTGATCGAGCTCGTCGGCGTCCTGCACCAACCGCATCTTCGGTGCGGGCGCCGGCTGGTCCGCAGCGGGCATCGCCGCCTCCGTCCCGTCGGTCCTCGCGTCCGCGTCGAGGACGGAGTCGGTGTCCGCGCGGCCGAGCGGGTCGGCCACCGCCTCGGTGAGACCGATCGCAGGGTGCGGCGCCGGCGCCTCCTCGAAGACCCGGGATCCGCCCGCGTCGACGGGCTGCGTCTCCCGCCGGACCGGGTCGTCGGCGGTGCGATCGTCGAGGACGGCCCCCGAAGCGCCGTTCGCCGTCGCGAGCGCCGGGCCGCGATCCTGCCACCCGAAGATGCCGATCACGACGAGCAGGACCCCGGCGACGAACAGCACGAGCCCCGCCGTCACGCCGTCGAGCAGGATGAAGGCGACGATGCCCCCGATCGCGACGCCGAGGGCAGCGAGGGTGGCCGATCGTCCGTCCATCCGCCCGTAGATACCCGCGCGACCCGGGTCCGTCAACCGGCCGTGGCGATCCGCTCGTGGTGCGTGTACACGTTGAACCGCGCGCCACGAACGAACCCGACCAGCGTCATCCCGAAACGCTCCGCCGCATCGACGGCGAGCGAGGACGGAGCGCCCACCGCACTCATGATCGGGATGCCGGCGCGGGCCGCCTTCTGGACGATCTCGAAACCGATCCGTCCGGAGACCTGGAGGACACGGTCGCGGAGCGGGACCTCGCCGGCGAGCAGCGACTCACCGATCACCTTGTCGACGGCGTTGTGGCGGCCGATGTCCTCGCGGATCGTGATCGGTTCCCCGTCCGGTGCGAAGAGCCCCGCCGCGTGCAGGCCGCCCGTGCGGTCGAACACACGCTGTCGCTCGCGGAGCGCGTCCGGGAGCGCGGTGATGACCGCCGCGCGCACCGTCGGTCCGGGCGCGAGCGGAGCACAGTGGACGCCGAGATCGTCGAGCGTCGCCTTCCCGCAGATCCCGCACGCCGAGCCCGCGGAGGTCGCACGGCGTTCGAGGGAGGCCGCCTCGAACCTCCGCGTGAGCGCAACGGTGACGACGTTGTAGTGCTGCTCGTCGGGCGTGAGGTCCTCGCAGTAGCTGACCCGCCGGACGTCCTCGCGGCCGTCGATCACGCCCTCCGTGAAGAGGTAGCCGACCGCGAGCTCGAAGTCGCCTCCGGGCGTACGCATCGCGACCCCCGCAGGCGCCGGACGCTGCCCGGGGCCCTCCACGCGGATCTCCATCGGCTCCTCGGCGGCCAACACGTCGGGCCGGTCGACCGCCGACCCGCCGTCGATCGCGAGGGTTCGGACGCGGGAGACGTTCCGTCGCAGCGGGGTCGCGCTCGTCATCCGGCCATCTTCCCACCGCGAGCCGTCCGCACCACGGCGGTGTGGCGGGGGGTATCCTCACGCGGCGTTTGAACGGCCGGTCAACGCAGCCGCCTCGGGGACGGAGGGTGAGTGTGAAGAGCGGGCTCGAGATCGCACAGGAGGCCGACCTCCGGCCGATCGCCGACGTGGCGGCGGGGGCCGGGATCGAGCCGTGGGAGCTCGAGCCGTACGGGTCGTTCCGGGCGAAGGTCTCGCTCGACATCCTCGCGCGGCTCGCCGACCGGCCCGACGGCAAGCTGATCATCACGACCGCCATCACGCCGACGAAGGCGGGCGAGGGCAAGACCACCACCTCGATCTCGCTCACGCAGGGGCTGGGGGCGATCGGGAAGAAGGTCGTCCTGTGCCTCCGCGAGCCCTCGATGGGGCCGGTGTTCGGGATCAAGGGAGGCGGGACGGGCGGCGGCTACGCCCAGATCGTCCCGATGGAGGAGATCAACCTCCACTTCAACGGCGACTTCCACGCCGTCACCGCGGCGCACAACCTCCTCGCGGCGGCGCTGGACGCATCGCTGTACCACGGCAACCCGCTCGGGATCGACCCGTCCACGATCACGTGGCCGAGGACGCTCGACGTCAACGACCGCGAGCTTCGCTACACGGTGGTCGGCCTCGGGGGCAGGGTGCACGGCGTGCCGCGCGAGAACCAGTTCGTGATCACGGCCGCCTCCGAGATCATGGCCGTGTTCGCGCTCGCGTCCGACCTGCAAGATCTGCGCGCCCGTCTCGGGCGGATCGTGGTCGCGGAGACCGTGGACGGCAGGGCCGTCACCGCGCAGGACCTGCGCGTCGCCGGCGCGATGACGGTGGTCATGAAGGACGCCGTCAAACCGAACCTCGTGCAGACGCTGGAGGGCCAGCCGGTCCTCGTCCACGCCGGTCCGTTCGGCAACATCGCGCACGCGAACAACTCGATCATCGAGGATCGGATCGCGCTCAAGCTCGCCGACTACGTCGTCACCGAGGCGGGCTTCGCGAGCGACCTCGGGTTCCAGAAGTTCTGCGACATCGTGTGCCGCCTCGGCGGGTTCGCGCCGAACGCGGGGGTCCTCGTGACGACCGTGCGTGCGACGAAGTCGCACGGCGGCATGCCGTTCGAGGCCCTCGCGACACCCGACCTCGAGGCGCTGGGGCGCGGGATGGACAACCTCGGGGCGCACATCGCGATCGTGCGCCGCTACGGCCTTCCGTGCGTCGTCTCGATCAACCGCTTCCCCACCGACAGCGACGCGGAGCTCGAGGCGATCCAGCGTCTGGCGGGCGATGCCGGCGCGCAGAGCGTCGTCGTCAACGACGGCTTCTCCCACGGCGGCGACGGCGCGACGGAGCTGGCCGAGGCGGTCGTCCGCGCCGCGGACGAGCCGAACACGTTCGCCCAGCTCACCCCCGACGACACGCCGATCCGCGATCAGATCGAGGCGATCGCCACGCAGCTGTACGGCGCCGACGGCGTCGATTACCTGCCGGTCGCCGAGCGCGATCTCGCGCGCGTCGAGGCCCTCGGCATGGGTTCGGCGCCGGTGTGCATGGCCAAGACGCATCTGTCGCTGTCGCACGACCCTGCGCTGCTCAACCGGCCGACCGGCTTCCGCCTGCCGATCCGCGGCTTCGTGCCGAGCGCCGGCGCGGGGTTCGTCGTCGTGCTCTGCGGCGACATGCAGCGCATGCCCGGACTCGGCCGCACCCCGAACTTCACGGGCGTCGACATCGACGAGACCGGACGCACCGTCGGCTTGTTCTGAGGTCCCTGGCGGCGCGCGGCGCTCCCGCTGATCAGTCGATGACCGCGACGGCCTCGATCTCGACGAGCTGACCGCGGTAGCCGAGGCTCGAGATCCCGAGCAGCGTGCTCGGCGCGCGGCCGACGCGGGAGGAACGCACGACGTCCCACACGGCGAGCTGCGCCTCGTGCCCGCCGACGACGTAGACCGTGGTCTTCACGACGTCGGCGGGCGCCGCGCCCCCGGTTTCGAGCTGCGTCAGCAGGTTCCCGAGCACCGCGCGAGCCTGCGCGACCGGATCGTCCGCACCGACGACGGAACCCTCCGCGTCGAGCGGGACGGCGCCAGCGGTGACGACGAGCGTCGTGGCCCTCGCGACCGCGACATGCGAGTAGCCCGGTGGTTGCGCGAGCGATGGAGCGTCGCGGTACTCGACCGGCACCTCAACCGGCCATCTGCGCCGGCCCCTCGACGAGGATCCACTCGGCGCGCGTCACGACGTCGTTGACGTCGAAGTCGAAGATGCCGGCCCACGGCACGGCCTCCCAGGTCGCGCCGCAGTCCGTGCAGACCCACAGGGACATCGTCCTGGGCGAACGGTCGCGCGGCGGCGCGCAGGTGTGCAGCGGCATCTCCCCCTCCTCCTCGGGCGGATCACACCCGTGTAGTTCCACGAGTGTAACTCGTCCCCGGAGGCGCGCGCTAGGCTCGGGGCCGCTCCTTCTTCGGGTCGAGGATCGACAGGGGCTCGACCGTCGCGGACGCCGTGCCATCACCGACCGCCACGTCGACCGAGGTGCCCTCGGCGGCGGCGTCGGCCTCGAGGATCGCCAGTCCGATCGTCCCGACCCTCGGACTCACCGCCGGGGACGTCACCACGCCGACCTCGCGTCCGTCGCTCGAGACGACCGCGCCGTGATCCGGCGCCGTCTCGCCGTCGATCCGGAGCGTCTTGAAGCGCTTCGGCGGATCGGCTCCGTGATCGGCGAGGGCGGACGCGCCGACGTTCTCGGTGTCGGTCGCGATGAAGCGGTCCATCGAGAGGTCCCACGGCGAGCGCTCGCCCGGGTCGTAGTCCACCCCGATGATGATCAGCCCGACCTCGGTCCGTGCGAGATCGACGGCGGTGAGGCCGAACGGGACGCCGCCGCCATCGACCAGCCCCTGCCACACCGGCAGCGCCTGATCCGCCGCCATCACGACCTCGTACCCCTTCTCGCCCGAGAACCCCGTGCGCAGTACCCACGCCGGCACGCCGGCGACGCGGGTCTGCTCGGGCCAGAAGCGGAAGTACGCGAGCTCGGAGAGATCGCGCTCGACGAGCGGTTGCAGGGTCTCCTGCGACGTCGGCCCCTGGACCGCGATCATGCCGAGTTCGTCGGTGCGGTGGAAGATCTCGGCGTCGAGGCCCTCGGCCGTCTCGCGGAACCACTCATCGATCCCGGGTGTGTTGATCATCATGAGGAACCGATCGTCCGCGAGGCGATAGACGTTGCCGTCGTCGACCATCAGGCCGTCCGCGTTGACGAATGCGCCGTACCGGACGCCCCCCGGGGCCATCGCGCCCACGCGGTTCGTGAACCGGCGCTGGATCAGGCGGGCGGCGTCGCGACCGGTGACCTCGTACTTGCACGTCGAGAAGAGGT
>DASPIF010000009.1:0-3162 GCA_035629255.1 Actinomycetota bacterium
CGAGTCGAGCCTGGTTGCTCTCCCACGGGGTCAGGATCCTCGTGATCCTGGTGGCCGCCGTCCTGGTGTCCTGGTTCGCGCGGCTCGCGGTTCGACGGATGCAGCGTCGTCTCGAAGCCGCGCCCAGCGTGACCAAGGCGATCGACCTCCAGCGCGCGACCACGCTCGCCCGGACGCTCTCCTATCTGATCCGAACGACGATCTGGACGCTCGCGATCCTGATGCTGCTCGACCAGTTCGACGTGAACCTAGCTCCCCTCTTGGCCGGCGCCGGTATCGCGGGCGTAGCGCTCGGCTTCGGGGCGCAGAGCCTGGTAAAGGACTTCCTCTCCGGTTTCTTCATCCTGTTCGAGAACCAGTTCGGGATCGGTGACGTCGTCGAGATCGGGACGAGCTCGGGACCGATCGCCGGGACGGTCGAGGACCTCAGCCTCCGGACGACCTCGGTGCGCGCGTCGGACGGCACCCTGCACATCGTTCCGAACGGAAACATCCAGGTCGTCGGTAACGATTCCCGGCCCCTCGAGCGCAAGGGTTAGGCGGGCCGGGCTCCCTGGAAAAAGGCTACCGCCGGGTAGGAGAAGCCGCTTCCCCGTCGAACAAGGAATGTGAGGGTCGCGACCCCTCCGAACCGAAAGAGGTAAAGCCGGTCCGAAACGGACCGATACCTAATAGGGAGGAGGGCGTCATGAACGGAGTGGCCAAGCAGTTCTGGAGCGAAGTGCTCGACCTGCACACACCGGTCACCGATGACGACCGCGGCCGCAAGTCCGCCCGGCGTGCGAAGAAGCCCGCCCGCCGCACCCTCACCAACCAGGCTCGGCGCCGCCCAGCAGCCTGATCCCGCCGGTCGGCTCCCGGGCGTCTGCTACCATCCTCCGGTCATGGCAGCCGTGTGCGAGATCTGCGGGCGCAAGCCGAGCTTCGGGATGCAGGTGAGCCACTCCCACCGCCGCTCCCCCCGTCGCTGGTCGCCCAACGTCCAGAAGATCCGGATACTCGTGGACGGCGCTCCCAAGCGGGCCTTCGTCTGCACCAAGTGCCTCAAGGCGGGCAAGGTCTCGCGGGCCGTCTGAACCCGGCGCGCGGCTAGGAACCCACCGCCCGGACCGGCTCCCCACACATCGAGCCCAGACAAGCGCGGGCCCACGCCACCTCGCCCACGCCGAGCGGCATCCGGCCATGGAACGTTCCTCTGTCGATCGCCGCCGCGGTGTCGAATCCCGCGCCGGGCGGCGGCCCGGCTCCCTGCGGCGCGCGGCCGAGTGAGACCGAGGGGCCGGGGACCGTAGCGGTTCCGAGGTCGATCGCGTCAACCTCCTGCCCTCCCCCGTTCGCGGGATCGCCCGCCGCGACGAACAGTCGGGTCGACACGCTCGCCCCGTCCGGGATCCCGACCGTGCTCCGTGGGATCGAGAACCGGACGTCCTCGCCTACGTTGCCGTACGAGCCGGCCAGCGTCGCGACAAGCTCGCACCGCACCTCGCAGCGATGGAGCGTCAGCGTCGGCGAGCCGGGTGTCGCGCCACCCGCGGGTCGGCCGGCCCGGGCCTCCCACGTCACTCCGCCCGACGTGAGCCGAGCCCCGTAGTACACGCCGGGAGCGCCGGCCCATCCGGGCAGCCCGCCCCCGACCGGGTATGGAGGCGGCGGTCGGACCCCTGCGATCGACGTCAGGTCCAGGCGGATCAGCAGGTCCTCGTGTTCGGGCCGAACGACGACCGCGCCGCCCGTGAGCTCGCCACCGATCGCGTCCGCTCCGTCCGTCACCGGGTCCGCGGCGGCGGCCATCGCGTGCCCGGAGAAGGTGACCCACCCCGTCGCCGTCACCTCCGTTGCGTCCCGCGCCGCTCTCGCCTCGCCGACCCCGACCGCCGGTCCTCGGAGGCGGACCAGGAGCTCTCGCTCGCCCTCCACGCCGCCGGGAACGAGGTTCCATGCGTCGGTGGCGAACACGACCTCCGAACCGTCGGCGGTGATGTCGGGGTTGCCGTTGGCCGACCAGTGGTTCTGCTCGGTGCCACCGTCGGCGACCGTCGCGCGATCGAGCCCGCCCGTCGCGCGGTCGTGGACGAAGATGTCGACGGTGTCGTTCCCGTCCCCCGGCACCAGGTTGCTCGCGATGCTGTGGAACGCGACGTAGCGGCCGTTCGCGCTGACGGTCGGCTGAATCGACCAGTCGTTCGGCTCGGCGCCGGTCGCGGCCCCGATCCGTTCGGTGGACCCTCGCTCGCGGTCGCGCACGAAGATGTCGGTCGGGAAGATGGGCGTCCCGACGAAGACCTGGACGCCGTTCGTGTCGCGCGGGACGAGGTTCGACGCGCTGCTCTCGAACGCGACGATGCGGCCGTCCGCGCTGATCGAAGCTCCGTGCGACTTGTCGTTCGCCTGGCGCTCGTCGCTCCCCACCGAGACCCGCTCCAGCGTGCTCGTCGTCCGGTCGAACACGAACACGTCGCGCTCGAGGTTATTGTCGTCGGGCACGAGGTTGTTCGATTCGCTGTGAAACACGACGTAACGGCCGTCGGCGGAGATGTCCGGCGACGACGACCAGCCGTTCCCGTTCGCGCCGGCCGATGAGCGGGAGACCAGCTCCGTCGTGTCGTTCTGACGATCGTGGACGAAGACGTCGACACAGCTCTCCACCTGCGCGCCGAGCGAGCAGAGGTTGGCGTCGTTCGGCACGAGGTTCGACGCGAACCCGTCGAACGCCACGTAGCGTCCGTCGGGCGTGATGACCGGACTCGATGAGGTGTCGTTCCCCGGCGTTCCGTCCGGAGCCGCCGAGATCAGCTCGGTCGTTCCCTCTAGGCGATCCCGCACGTAGACCTGCCATCGCTGGATGGTGGCCTCGGGGACGATGTTCGTGGCTGCGCTCGCGAACGCGACGTACCGGCCGTCGGCCGACACCGAAGGGACGGTCGAGATGCCGTTGGGCTCGTGGTCGTCGTCCGTCAGCGAGACCCGTTCGGTCGTGCGGAGCAACCGGTCGCGGAGGAACACATCGGGGTTCTCGTTCTTGTCCCCGGCGACGAGGTTCGTCGACTCGCTCGCGAAGACCACGAACCGGCCGTCGGGCGACATGTCCGGGTACTGCGAGAACTGCGTGCCGGGCTCGCCGGCATCGTTCACCGCGATGCGCTCGAGCCGGCCGGGGCGCGG
>DASPIF010000010.1:0-13952 GCA_035629255.1 Actinomycetota bacterium
GGCCTGCTCGACGCGTCGACGCTCGGCAAGATCGAGGTCGTCGGGCCCGACGCCGGCGTGTTCCTCGACCGGATGTACACGAACCGGATGTCGAACCTCGCCGTCGGTTCGATCCGGTACGGCCTCATGCTCGGGCTCGACGGGATGGTCCTCGACGACGGCGTCGCGATGCGCCTCGCCGACGATCGGTATCTCGTCACGACGACGACCGGCGGCGCCGCGACGATCCTCGACCGGTTCGAGGAGTGGCTCCAGACGGAGTGGCCAGACCTCGAGGTCTGGTGCACGAGCGTCACGGAGCAGTGGGCCGTGGCGGCGCTCGGAGGTCCCCGGGCGCGCGAGATCCTCGCGGCCGCCGGCACGGACGTGGACCTGTCGAACGACGCGTTCCCGCACATGACGTTCCGAGACGGGATCGTCGCGGGCGTCCCGGCGCGCCTGGCACGCGTCAGCTTCACGGGCGAGCTCTCGTTCGAGGTGCACGTCGAGGCGTGGTCGGGTCGCCACGCGTGGGAGGCGCTCATCGCCGCGGGCGAGCCGCACGGGATCACGCCGTACGGGACGGAGACGATGCACGTGCTCCGCGCCGAGAAGGGCTACGTGATCGTCGGGCAGGACACCGACGGGACGATGACGCCGCACGACCTCGGGATGGAATGGATCGTGCACCGGTCGAAGGGCGACTTCGTCGGCCTTCGCTCGCTCTCTCGGGTCGACACGTCGCGCGCCGATCGGAAGCACCTCGTAGGACTGCTCGCCGTCGATGGGGACGACCTCCTGCCCGAAGGCGCGCAGCTCGTCGCCGAGGACACCGGCGAGCGCCCGATCCCGATGGCGGGGTTCGTGACGTCGAGCTACCGCAGCGCGACGCTCGGGCGGACGTTCGCGCTCGCGATGCTCGAGCGCGGGCACGAGCGGCACGGTGAGACGGTCCTCGCGCCGCTCGGCGACCGCGCCGTCGCGGCGAGCGTGACGGCGCCGATCTTCTACGACGTCGAAGGAGCGCGGCGTGACGGCTGAGATGTTCCAGCGGTCGGCACTCGACGGGCGCGAGTCGGACCTGGCGCGCATCGGCGCGCGAGAGGTTCCGTTCCCCGCCCAGCTCTCGGTGCGGACACGGACGTCCGAGGCGTTCGGGCTGCCAGCCGAGCCGAACACGTGGTCGTCGCTCGACGAGGCCACGGACGCCCTGTGGCTGGGACCGGACGAGTGGCTCGTCGTGTCCTCGGCCTCGCGCGGCGCTGTCGACGCGGCGTTCGGGGATGCGGCATCGCTCGTCGACGTCTCCGCGAACCGTGTCCTGATCGATCTCCGGCGCGACGACGCGTACGACCCTCGCGATCTGCTCGAGCAGGGATGCTCGCTCGATCTCGATCCGCGAGCGTGGAACGAGGGCATGTGCGCGCAGACGCTGCTCGCTCACGTCCCGGTGATCCTGCAGGAGCGGGAGACCGGGACGCGCATGTTCGTCCGACCGTCGTTCGCGAACTGGCTCGTGGACTGGCTGCTCGCCGTCTCGTCGTGACGAGGCTCCGGGGGCGCGACGTCCCGCGCCCGTGGGGCCGGATGCGCGTATGGGAGGGGGGCGATGGGGTGGCGCTCCTCGCGGTGCACGGACTCGGCGGCTCCGGTCGCTACTTCCAGGGCCTGGCGTCACGGCTCGAGGGACGCTTCGCCGTCGTCGCACCGGACCTCGCGGGGTTCGGCGCCTCGAGCAAACCCGCGGACGAGACGTACGACCGCGCGTTCCACCTCGCGAACCTCGACGCGGCGCTCGAAGGCCACGACGGCGAGGTCACGGTCCTCGGCCACTCGATCGGCGGCGTGATCGCGGCACTGTGGGCAGCGGCGCACGCCGGCCGCGTGCGTGCCGTCGCGCTGATCTCCGCGCCCTACCCCGATGGCGACGGCGCCTGGGGGTGGATGCGTGAGGGACGGCCGCCGAGACACGCGATCGCATCGAAGGTGATCGGGGTCCTGGTGGCCGCGCTCTCGCTGCCTGTCGGGATCGCGCGCGGGTACCCCGCCGCGGTCGCGTTCGACTACGGACGCCAGGACCTGCTCGGCAGAGCGCGGACGATGTGGTGGGCGCTGCACGACCCCGACGTGAAGGAGGAGACCCTCACGATCGGCGAGGCGCTCGACGACATCCCCGTGTTCTTGATGCACGCTCGCGACGACCGGACGGTCGCGCCCGGCGCGATGGACCGCTGGAGCGATCTCCTCCCCCACGCGGAACGACACCGCGTCGCCAGCGGCGGCCACCAGTTCCTGATCCGCGTCGGCGGGAACGACCTGGTGGAGTGGCTCGACGCTACCCTTCGCCGATGAGCGACCCCTCGACGCCCGGGCTCGACGCCCTGGCCGGCTCGAACCTGCGGTTCGAGGTCAAGCGCACGCAGCGAGCGCGGAGCGCCGAGGAGAGCGCCGCGTTCCAGGGCATCCAGCTCGACCAGCTGCTCCGCACGATCGTGATCCGCCGCGGCGAGGACGACTACGTGTTCGTCCTCGTCCCGGGCGGACGGCAGATCGACTGGCCCAAGCTCCGCGCGCATCTCGGCGTGAGCCGGCTGTCCCTGCCCGACGCCGACGAGGCCAAGGCCGCGACGGGCTACGAGCGCGGGGCGATCACGCCCTTCGGCGCGACGAACCCCTGGCCGGTGATCGCGGACGCGACGATCCGCGACAAGCCCGTCGTGGCGATCGGCGGCGGCGGTCACGGGGTCAACCTGCACCTCGGTGGCGCCGACCTGGTCGCGCACCTCGGCGCGGACGTCGTCGACGTGACGAAGCCCGACGACCGCTAGCGTTCCCGCCCGGACGCGGCCTGCGATAGAAGGGCGCGTGGCCACGTTCGTCATCGTCCACGGCGCCGCGGCGGTGGGTGGGAGTGGCGAAAGGTGGCGGATGCCCTCCGCCGTGACGGGCACGCCGCCTTCACGCCCACGCTCACGGGCCTCGGCGAGCGCAGCCACCTCGTCTCGCCCGACATCGGACTCGAGACGCACGTCGCCGACGTCGCGAACGTCCTCGTGCTCGAGGACCTCACCGACGGCCTCCGTCGATCGAGTCACCCCATGACGTCGCGGTCTGGACGCCAGGGGAGACCGCGGCGCTCCTGTCGCGACTCGCCGAGGGCGCGTCGGTGGCGACGCCCGCACGTGAGACCATCGGGCTCGGTCGGTGTGCCCGCAGGCTCGTCACGCGAGCTGAGACCGAGGAGGGACATCCGTTGGCCAAGCTGCTGTTCCACATCGTCACCGGACCGGAGAACCCGACGCGCGTCGCGCTCGGGATGCTCGTGGCCAAGACGGCCGTCGCGGCGGATCACGACGTGACCGTCTTCTTCGCCGGCGACGCCGTGTCCGCGCTCCGCGCCGAGACGCTCGATGCCGCGAACGGTGTCGGCACCGGAAGCCTCAGGGAGCACTTCGACGCGCTCGTCGCGGGCGGGGCATCGCTGTTCGGGTCGGCGATGTCGGCGAACGCACGAGGCATCGACGGCGAGACGCTCGGCGGAGCTGTCGAGCTCGTGAAGCCCGACCGCCTCGTCGAGCTGATCGTGGGAGCGGAGCAGGTCGTCACCTACTGACCCGGCGTCGGTCCCGCTAGGGCCGCTCCGGTCGCTTGTAGGTGCGCATGCGCTCCGGGTAGCCGACGCGCATCGCGTCGTGGATCGTGAGGCCGCGCTCGCGCGCGAGCTCGCGGAGGTACGCGTCGTCGCGGAGCTCGAACCGCTGCCACTCGCCGTCCCCGGCCACGAGGACGACCGAGAGCGGGTGCATCACCGTCCGGGGCTCGACCCACGCCTGCACGCCGGTGCGCGTCTCGAGGAACGCGAGGATCGCGTCGCGGTCCTCCTGCGGACCCGGGACGTTCTTCGCGCGACGGCGCAGCTGATCCGTCTTCCGCTCGTAGTCGTAGTGCCGCTGCTTCGGCGCGAGCAACGGTTTCCTCGGCACGGCCGGCGGGACCGAAGCGGATCGGGACCGGCGCGACCGACGGAGATCGACGAGCGCCATCGCGACGAGGACGAGCACCAACGCCCCGAACACCACCGGTACCAGCCGGATCACGGCCCGACCTCCCTCCCGATCGGCACCGCGACCGTACCGCAGGTGGGCGCTCGGGCGGAACCGCCGTGCATCAGACCTCCCCGTCGTCTTCATGAGCGCTTCACACCTCTCAGCGAGGCTGGGTCCGTACGAGGACGTCGAGATGAAGGAGGTTCGAGATGCGACGGGGATGGGCGATCGGGCTGACCATCGTCGCGGTGCTGGTGCTCATCGGCGTGGGCGTGGGTGGCTATCACGCCGGCGTCGACGAGGGCATCCGACGGGCCGGCGACACCGTTCCGGCGGCCGGGATCGTCGGGCGGGGCTACGGACACGGCGGCTTCTTCCCGTTCGGATGGATCGTGTTCCCGCTGTTCGTGTTCGGCCTGTTCTGGCTGATCGGAGGTGCGTTCCGCCGCGGTCCGTGGGGCGGGGACGATGGGCGCCACGGTCCGTGGTCCGACGAGGGACGTGCGCGGTTCGAGGCCACGTTCGACGAATGGCACCGGCGCCAGCACGCACAGGGGTCGACGTCGTCAGACCCGGGCGGTGGCGCGGCGGCCTAGGGATCGTCGTGGCGGCGAGGTCGGGACGGCGGCGGTTGCCGCCGTCCCGCCGCCTCGTCACCCTTGCATGACCGGAGGAGGCGAGCGCGGATGACCACGGTGCTCGTGGCGGAAGACGAGCTCGAGATCGCGCGCGTCGTCCGCGACTACCTGCAGAGGGCAGGGTTCGAGGTCATCGTGGTCGGAGACGGCGACTCGGCCGTCGCCAGCGCACGGAGCGCGAAACCGGACCTGATGGTCCTCGACCTCGGCCTCCCCGGACGCGACGGCCTGGACGTCGCCCGCGAGGTTCGCCGGTGGTCGACGACGCCGATCGTGGTCCTGACGGCCCGTGGCGACGAGACCGATCGGATCGTCGGGCTCGAGCTCGGCGCCGACGACTACGTCGTCAAACCGTTCAGTCCGGGCGAGCTCGTGGCACGGATCCGTGCGGTGCTCCGGCGCACGAAGGCACAGGGCCGGCCGGACGAGGTCCTCCGAGCCTCCGGCGTCGAGGTCGACGTCGCCCGGATGCGGATCGTCGCGGAGGGACGGACGATCGATCTCACGCCGACCGAGTTCGAGTTGCTCGCCACCCTCGTCCGCCAGCCGGGCCGCGTGTTCACGCGCTCGCAGCTGCTCGACGCGATCCACGGGGTGGCGATCGAGACGTACGAGCGCGCGATCGATGCCCACGTGAAGAACCTGCGCCGCAAGCTCGAACCGGACCCTCGGAACCCGAAGTACGTGCACACCGTGCACGGCGTCGGCTACCGGTTCGCAGATGTCTGATCCCCGACGCGCCCCCCGGCCCGGGCGCCCGCCCTGGTGGCCGGTGGACGAGCCGTTCCCGCCGCTCGGCGAGCATCGGTCCGAGATGCGACGTACGTTCCTGCGACGGATCGGGCTCGCCCTCGTCGGCGTCGTCGTGTTCCTCATGGTCCTCGGTTGGATCGGTTGGGCCGTGTTCGGCGGCGGCGGCCACGACGTCGGCGGGCGACGCGGCCCGTTCCCCGGCTTCCTGTTCATCGTGGTCGTCCTCGTGGGCGTGGTCGCGCTCGGTCGGACCGTCCGCCGGACCGCGCGACCGATCGGGGACGTGATGGACGCCGCGGCGCGTCTGCGCGACGGCGACCTCTCGGCCCGAGCCCGGGAGCACGGACCTCGCGAGATCCGCGAGCTCGCACGTTCGTTCAACGCGATGGCGGAACGCCTCGAGACCGACGAGCACCGACGCCGGAACCTGCTCGCCGACGTGACGCACGAGCTCCGGACCCCGCTCGCCGTGATCCGCGGGCGGGTCGAGGGGCTCCGCGACGGGCTCTACGCGGGTGACGACCACCTCGCGCTGGTCGAGCACGAGACGCTCGTGATGGCGCGGCTCCTCGATGACCTCCAACTCCTGTCGAACGCCGAAGCCGGTGCTCTGGTCCTCAATCGGGAGCGCGTCTCGCCATCCGAGCTCATCGACTCGGCGGTCGCCGTGCATGCTCCCGACGCCGCCGCCGCCGGGGTCGCGCTCGGGTCCGACGTGCGCCCCGACGCGGCCGACGTCGACGTCGATCGCGTCCGGATCGGGGAGGTGCTCGCGAACCTGCTCACGAACGCGATCCGCCACACCCCTCGCGGCGGCGCGATCCTCGTCCGCGCAACCCCCGATCCGGCCGGGGTCGCCTTCGAGGTCGCGGACACCGGAGAAGGCATCCCTCCCGGCGATCTCGATCGGGTGTTCGACCGTTTCGCGACGTCCGGCGCCTCGCGAGGGAGCGGGCTGGGGCTCGCGATCGCGAGGAGCCTCGTCCGCGCGCACGGCGGCGACATCTCCGCGACGAGCGAGATCGGTACCGGGACGACGCTGAGGTTCACGCTACCGGCGGCGTGAACCCCAACCCTCGCCGGTATACGGGCCCCGCATGAACGTCTGGCGACCGTGGCGGCGGGGGCGATCGTGGCCTCCGGGCCGCACGACGCCGTCACACGTTCGAGTCGGGGAAGCTCGCCTTCTTCCGCTCGATCCACTCGCGGAGCTCCTCGTCGACCGCCTCGTCGATCGGCGGCGCCTCGTACTCGGCGAGCATCTTCTTCCACAGCGCGTTCGCCCGGACGGTGGTGTCCTTGCCACCCTCGGACTCCCACTGCTCGTACGAGTTGTTGTCCGCGACCGTCGACCGGTAGAACGCGGTCTCGAAGTTCGCAAGCGTGTGCGCCGTGCCGAGGAAGTGCGTCCCGGGTCCGTTCTCCCTGATCGCGTCGACCGCCTGCCCGTTCGCCGAGAGATCGACGCCCTTGACGAACTCCGCCGCCATCCCGCACTGGTCGAGATCCATCGCGAACTTCTCGTAGCCCATCGTCAGGCCGCCCTCGAGCCACCCGGCCGCGTGCAGCACGAAGTTCACGCCGGCGAGCAGCGTCGGCTGGAACGTGTTCGCGCTCTCGTACGCCGCCTGCGCGTCGGGGAGCTTCGACGCCGTGAGCGCTCCCCCGCTGCGGAACGGGACGCCGAGCCGCCGAGCGCACGCCGCGAGCGTGTAGAGCACGAGCGCCGGCTCGGGCGTCCCGAACGTCGGCGCGCCCGACTGCATCGACATGGAGGACGCGAACGAGCCGAAGATCACCGGCGCCCCCGGCCGGACGAGCTGCACGTACGCCATCCCGGCCATCGCCTCGGCGAGCGTCTGCGCGGCGGCGCCGGCGACCGTCGCGGGGCTCATCGCGCCGGCGAGGATGAACGGGGTCACGATCAGCGCCTGGTTCGCCTGCGCGTACGCCTTCGCCGCGCCGAGCATCGTCGAGTCCCACACGAGCGGCGAGTTCGCGTTCACGAGCGACAGGCAAACGGTCTTCTGATCCAGGTCCTCCTGGAAGAGGATCCGGCACATCTCGACGGTGTCCTGCGCCCGGAGCGGGTGCGTGACCGACCCCATGAACGGCCGGTCCGACCAGCGCATGTGAGCGTAGACCATCTCGTAGTGCCGCTTGTTGACCGGCAGGTCGACGGGCTCGCAGACCGTCCCGCCCGAGTGGTGCAGGAACGGCGAGGTGTACGCGAGCTTCACGAAGTTGCGGAAGTCCTCGATCGTGCCGTAGCGACGACCCTGGTCCATGTCGAGCACGAACGGCGAGCCGTACGCCGGCGCGAGCACCGTGTGCATGCCGCCGATCTCGACGTCGTTCGCAGGGTTACGGGCGTGCTGCGTGAACCTCGCGGGCGCCGAGCCCTGGATGATCGTGCGCGCCATCCCGCGCGGGAACCGCACGAGATCCTCGCCGACGACGTCGGCTCCGGCGTCACGCAGGAGCTGCACCGCGTCCGGAGCCTCGCGGAAGATCACGCCGACCTCCTCGAGGATCGTGTCGGCGTTGCGCTCGATCGTCTCGAGGCCCTCGTCGCTCAGCACCTCGAACGGCTTCAGCGTGCGCGTCAGGAACGGCACACGCTCCGCGTGCTGAGCCGCTCGGGCCGCCTGGCGCGCGGCGCGCCCCCCGCTCCGTCTCGTCCGACCCTCGGTCGTCATGTCGCGCTCCTCTCTGGGGTCGCTCGGCGTCGGCGCCGCGGCGATCCGTCGCCGCCGCTCGCGGGAGGTCGTTCGGGCAGGTCGACCACCTGTGCGAGGCGCGGGTACGGCGCGTCGCGATGCGGGATCCCCATCGCGCCGACGAAATGCTCCTGGAATCGCGGCTCGATCGCCGTCTCGACCTTCTCGACCCGTCGGACGACCTGCTCGATCTCGGTCCGCGCGTTCCGGTTCAGGAGCGCGATGCGCGCGCCGGTCCCGGCCGCGTTGCCCGCGGACGTGACCTTCGATGGCTCGCAGTCCGGGATCATCCCCAGCACGAGCGCGTGCACGGGGTCGATGTGCGCCCCGAACGCTCCCGCCAGCCGGATCCGGTGCACCTCGTCGATGCCCATCTCGTCCATCAACAACCGAGCACCGGCGTACAGCGCCGCCTTCGCGAGCTGGATCGCCCGGACGTCCATCTGCGTGATGAAGACCGTCGGCTCCCCCTCGTGCAGGAGGTACGAGTGCGTTCGAGCGTGCGCGATGATGCGCGACGTCCGCGTGGCGAGCGATCCGTCGATCACGCCGTCGGACGTGATCACGCCGGCGAGGTACAGCTCCGCGATGACCTCGATGATGCCGGAGCCGGTGATCCCGGTGACCCGCACACCTCGGAAGCCGGGCTCGTCGGACCACGCGTTGCGGCCGATCACGCGGTAACGCGGCTCGAGGGTCTCGCGGTCGATCCGCACGCGCTCGATCGCGCCGGGCGCCGCGCGCTGGCCGCTCGAGATCTGCGCGCCCTCGAACGCCGGTCCGGTCGGGCTCGATGCCGCGAGGACGCGCTCCTTGCTCCCGAGCACGATCTCGGCGTTCGTCCCCACGTCGACGATCAGGTTGACCTCGTCCTGCGCGTGCGGCGCCTCGGACAGGATCACGCCGGCGGTGTCGGCGCCGACGTGTCCGGCGATGCACGGCAGCACGTAGACGCGGGCGCCTCGGTGCAGCTTGAGATCGATCTCGGTCGCCCACATCCGCTGCGCCTCATCCGTCGCGAGCGCGAAGGGCGCGCCGCCGAGCTCCGTCGGGTCGAGCCCGAGGACGAGGTGATGCATGATCGGGTTGCCGACGAGCGTGACCTCGAGGACGTCCTCGGGTGAGGCATCGACCTTCGCGGTGAGCTCGGCGACGAGCTGGTTCAGGCATCCCCGCACCGCGGACGTCAGCTCGCCGACCGAGCCCGGGTTCATCATCACGTAGGAGACCCGGCTCATCAGGTCCTCGCCGAACCGGATCTGGGGGTTCATCGCGCCGGCGCTCGCGAGGACCTCGCCGCTCGAGAGGTCGCAGAGGTGTCCGGCCACCGTCGTCGAGCCCACGTCGAACGCGATCCCGAGGGCGCGGTCGTGGTAGCCGGGCCAGACGGCGATGATCATCGACGCGTCGTACACCGCGACCGTGACCTTCCAGTCGCCGTCGCGGAGCGCCCCCTGCAGGCCGTGCAGGACGTGGAGGTCAGCCTCGACGTCGGTCAGTCCCCACTCGCGCTCGAGCGCGCCCTGGAGACGTCGCAGGTCGCTCGTCGGCGACGCGAGCGTCGGCTCCTCGACCTCGACGTAGTGGAGGCGGACGACGGGGTCCACCTCGATCGGGTGCGCGTCGGCTTCCTTCCGGACGACCTGGCGGTGCACCTGCGAGTCCGGCGGCACGTCGATCACGACGTCCCCGAGCACCTCGGCCTGACATCCGAGCCGCCGCCCCTCGGCGAGACCTTTGTCCGCTCGGTACTCGACCTCGACGTCGTTGAACGCGCCCAGATGCTCGGCGCTCGACGCGATCCCGTGCTTCGCGTGCTCGCCCTCGGACAGCACGACCTGACACCGGCCGCAGATCCCCCGGCCACCGCAGACGGAGTCGAGGTCGACGCCGAGCTTCCGCGCGCAGTCGAGGACGGTCATCCCGGGCTCGAACTCGCCCCGGCGGCCGGACGGGACGAAGACGACGCGCGCGGTCACTGCGCCGCCGCGCCGCCGACCCGCGCCGCGCGACCCCCCCGGCGCCGCCCCTCGGCGGTCGGGACCTGTTCCCGGTGCGTGGCGATCCACGCGTTGCAGTCCCGGTCGTTGCCCATCATCACGTCGGCGGCCTTCACGGCCTCGCGGACCTCGGCGTGGAGCGGGCTCGTGATCGCGCTCGTGAGCCCGTTCGCGATCGCCATCGCGAGGAACGCGCCGTTCAGCTCGTTCCGGCTCGGCAGCCCGAACGAGACGTTCGAGGCGCCGCACGTGGTGTTGACGCCGAGCTCGTCGTGGAGACGCCGCAGGAGCGAGAACACCTGCCGTCCCGCGGACCCCATCGCGCCGATCGGCATCACGAGCGGGTCGACGACGATGTCCTGCTTCGGGATGCCGTGGTCGGCCGCGCGTCGCACGATCGTCTCCGCGATGGCGAACCGAACGTCGGGGTCCTCACTGATGCCGGTCTCGTCGTTCGTGATCGCGACGACCGCGGCGCCGTGCTTCGCGACGAGCGGCAGCACCTGCTCGAGCCGCTCCTCCTCGCCCGTCACCGAGTTGACGAGCGGCTTGCCCTCGTAGGCGTCGAGCCCGGCCTCGAGCGCGGCGACGATCGACGAGTCGATCGACAGCGGCAGATCCGTCAGTGACTGCACGAGCCGCACGGTCTCGGCGAGGATCGCGGGCTCGTCGGCGAGTGGGATCCCGGCGTTCACGTCCAGCATGTGCGCGCCGGCCTCGACCTGCGACGCCACGTCGGCGATCACGGTCGAGAAGTCTCCGGCCGCCATCTCCGCGGCGAGCTTCTTCCGGCCGGTCGGGTTGATCCGCTCGCCGATGATCACGAATGGACGATCGAACCCGATCACGACCTCACGGGACGCGCTGGAGACGACCGTGTCGGTCACGCGGGGACCCCTCTCACGAGGCGAACCCGCCGTTCCCGGCGAGCTCGTTGAGGCGCTCGTCGGAGAACTCGTCCTCGAACCGCTCGGCGAGCGCGACCGCCGCCGACTCGACGTCGTCGCCGACGCTCCGCGTCTCGCGCTTCCACTCGGCGAGGTACTCATCCGTGCCGATCAGACCGATCCGGGTGGCGGCCGTGTCGATCGCCTCCTGGAAGCGATCGCTCAGCACGATCTTCTTGGCGCCGCGTCCGCGTCCTCCGATCACCTGCGCCGGGATGTCGCGCCACCAGACGACCGTGACCTCGGCCATCTCGGCCGCCCTCAGCTCGCCGCGCCGGCCGCGCGTTCGGCACGCCGGGCCTTGACGAGCGCCTGGGCGGTCTCGGCGGCGATCGCGGCGTCGCGGCAGTAGGCGTCGGCGCCGACGGCCTTGCCGAACTCCTCGTTCAGCGGCGCACCGCCGACGAGCACGATGTAGTCGTCGCGGATGCCCTTGGAGATCATCTCGTCGATCACGACCTTCATGTACGGCATCGTCGTGGTCAGGAGCGCGCTCATGCCGAGGATGTCGGGTCGGTGCTCCTCCAGCGCGGCGAAGTAGTTCTCGACGGGGTTGTTGATGCCGAGGTCGATCACCTCGAACCCCGCGCCCTCGAGCATCATCCCGACGAGGTTCTTGCCGATGTCGTGGATGTCGCCCTTCACGGTGCCGATCACCACCTTGCCGATCCGCTCGACGCCGGTCTCCGCGAGCAGCGGCCGCAGGATCTCCATCCCCGCCTTCATCGCGTTCGCCGCGAGCAGCACCTCCGGGACGAACAGGATCCCGTCTCGGAAGTCGACGCCGACGATCCGCATCCCTTCGACGAGCGCGTCGTTCAGGACCTTGTCGGCCGCCCACCCGCGACCGAGGAGGATGTTCGTCCCCTCGGTGATCTCGGCGGCGAGCCCGTCGTAGAGGTCGTCGTGCATCTGCTTGACGAGGTCCTCGTCGGCGAGCTCGGCGAGGACGATCTCCTGCTCCTGCGGTTCGGGTTCGTCGGCCATCTCAGCTCCTGAGTCGTTCGCCCTTGGGATCCCACAGCGGCTCGGCGCTCACCGTCGCGGCGAGTCGTTCGCCGAGGTACTCGATCTCCAGATGCGTCCCTTCGACCGCGAGGTCGACCGGCAGGTAGCCGTACGCGATGCAGCGGCCGACCGAGTACCCGTACCCCGCGCTCGTCACGTACGACACGATGCGGTCGCCCGCCCAGATCGGCTCCTTCCCGAGCACCACGTCGCCCGGATCGTCGAGCGTGAGGCAGCAGAGCTTCTCGGTGACGCCGCGCTCGAGGCGACGCTCGAGCGCCTCGCGCCCCTGGAAGTCCTTGTCCATCTTCACGGCGAACCCGAGCCCCGCCTCGAACGGGTCGTGCTCGGTGTGGATGTCCTGCCCCCAGAACCGGTAGCCCTTCTCGAGCCGGAGCGTGTCGAACGCGCCCAGCCCCGCGGCCGTGATGCCGTGCTCGCGCCCGGCCTCCCAGAGCAGCTCCCACGCCCGGTCGCCCATCGCGAACTGGCCGTAGAGCTCCCATCCGAGCTCGCCGGCGTACGAGATCCGCTGCGCCCACACCGGCCCCACCTCGCCGACGTTCAGGTACCGGGCGGTCATGTAGGGGAACGCGTCGTCGCTCACGTCGACGTCGGTCACCTGTGCCAGCACGTCGCGCGCGCGCGGACCCCAGAGGCCGAGCGCGAAGAGCGAACCGGTGCGTTCGGTGATCGTGACGCGCTCGCCTCCGCGGAGCTGAGCGCGGAGCCACGCGAGGTCGTGCTGCCCGCTCCCGCCGCCGGTGACGATCCGGAAGAGATCCTCCTCCTTGCGCGCGATCGTCAGGTCGAGCCGGATCCCGCCGCCCGGCGTGAGCGCCGCCGTGTAGATCAGCGATCCGACGGGCCGGTCGATCCGGTTCGCGAACACGCGCTCGAGGAACGCCGGTGCGTCCGGACCCTGCACGTCCAGCTTCGCGAACGCGGTGATGTCGAACAAGGTCACGCGCTCGCGCGTCGCGAGGTGCTCCGCCCCCTCGATCGGCGACCAGAGCTGCGCGGCCCATCCGTCGCGGCGCGCCCACGGCGCGTCCGACGGGACGAGGGAGGCGTTCACGCCGTACCACTGCGGCCGTTCCCACCCGGCGCCGACGACGAACGACGCGTCGAGGTCGACCTGCCGCTGGTACCACGGCGCGAGCCGCAGCTTCCTCGGTCGAGCCATCTGCTGGCGTGGATGGAGGATGTCGTACACCTCGCGGTACTGCTGCTTCCCGCGCTCGAGCACGAACGGCGGCGTCGTCATGTACGGGTAGAAGCGGTTCGCGTCGGCCTCGGCGAGGTCGTACAAGGGCTCACCCGTCGCCATCCACTCCGCGACCTGCCGGCCCATCCCGCCGCCGTGCGTGACCCAGACCGCCTCGCACACCCAGACCCCGCGGACCTTCGCGGACTCGCCGACGATCGAGCCCGCGTCCGGCGTGAAGCTGAACATCCCGTTCAGCGAACGGGCGGGGTCGGCGGGCCGCATGTGGCCGGCGAGCGGCGGGAGGATCCGAGCCGCCTCGCGCTCGGGGGGCGTGAACTCCTCAGGGGTGAACGGCATCAGCGACGGCTGCATCTCGCCGCCCGGCGCGCGGATGTCGCGCTGCGCGGTCACGATCGGCTCGTGGTGGTAGCTGCCCACGCCGTAGTGGTCCCCGCGGTGCCGGAAGTACATCGCGAAGTCCTGGTGACGCAGGATCGGGTGCGCGATCTCGCGTGTCTCGCCGGCGAGCTGTGCGATCGGGTCGGTCCACACGAGTTGGTGCTGCACGGCGACCAGCGGGACGGGAACGCCGGCGAGGGCGCCGACGCTCGGCCCCCAGATCCCGGCGCAGAGCAGCACCCGCTCGCACTC
>DASPIF010000011.1:0-2271 GCA_035629255.1 Actinomycetota bacterium
CGGCCTTCAGGATCTCGAGATCGTCGTTCGGCATGCCGGCTCCGGAGGTTCTGGGGCGGTCGAGGCATCGTAGGTGGGCGGTCCGCGCGGCCGGAACCGCGCGACGTGACCTGGGGTCACGCTCAGACGCGAACGCGCAACCCGGCGAGGCCGCGGACCACGTAGCCGGGCTTCCACGACGGCTCGTCGACGAGCTCCATCCCCGGGAAGCGATCGAGCAAGGTGGCGAACGACGTCTGGAACTCGAGCCGCCCGAGCGGCGCGCCGAGGCAGAAGTGGATCCCGGCGCCGAACGTGAGGTGCGCGTTCGGCTCGCGCGCGAGGTCGAGCACGTCGGGCTCGTCGAACACGCGCTCGTCACGGTTCGCCGAGCCGAAGATCAGTCCGAGCTCCGCGCCCCGCGGGATCTTGTGGCCGTGGAGCTCGAACGGCTCGAGCACCCACCGCTCGAACATCTGCAGCGGGGTGTCGAACCGCAGCAGCTCCTCGATCGCGCTCGGCAACAGCGATCGGTCCTCGCGGAGCGCCTTCAGTTGCTCGGGATGCCGGAACAAGGTCCACCACCCGATCACGGTGGAGTTGACGGTCGCCTCGTGCCCGGCATTCAGTAGCAGCACGCACGTCCCGACGAGCTCGTCCTCGGTGAGCGTGTCACCCTCGTCGACGATCCGCGCGAGCATCGAGATCAGGTCCTCGCGAGGTGTCCGCGTGCGCTCGCGCGCGAGGCCGCGCAGGTACTCGGAGAACTCGTTCGAGGCGCGCACCGCGTCCTGCTGGCTCGCGAGCGACGGATTGAGCTCGTACATCTTGCAGATGTCCGCGGACCACGGACGCAGGTGGATACGGTCCTCCTCCGGGATCCCGAGCATCTCCGCGATGATCGTGACGGGCAGGGGCTCCGCGATCGTCGGGAGCAGGTCGAACTCGCCCGCGCCGTGCAGGTCCTCGACGAGCCCGTCCATGATCCGTTGCACCGTCTCACGGAGACCCTCGACGTACCGCGGCGTGAAGACCTTCGCGACGAGCCGTCGCACCCGCGTGTGATCGGGCGGCTCCATGTCGAGGATCCCCGAGCGGATCAGGTTCCAGAACGGATCGTGCCAGTCCGGCTCGTCGGGTCGACCCATCTCGGCGTGGGTCGCGAGGTGGTGGTACGTGCGCCCGAACCGGCGGTCGCGCAGCAGCGCGTTGACGTCCTCGTACCGCGAGACGAGCCAGTGATCGGTCGCCGCGTCGTAGATCACCGGGGCGTCGCGCCGGAGCTCCCGGTAGACGTCGTACGGATCGGCGACGAACGCGAGATCGTGCGGGGCGAAGCCGGCGACCATCGCCGAGAAGCCTAGCCCTCGAGGACCGCGAGGAACTCGTCGAGGTGGGGGCGCACGTGGTAGCTCGGCTCGAGCGTGCCCTCGAGCGCCTCGATCGTCTTGTAGCCGTTGCCCGTGATCAGCGCGACGGTCTCCTCGTCGTGCCGGATCGCACCCGCCTCGACGAGTCGCCTCAGCACCGAGACCGTCACGCCACCCGCCGTCTCCGTGAACACGCCCTCGGTCTCGGCGAGCAGACGGATGCCGTCGATGACCTCGGCCTCGGTGCAGGCGTCGATGGCGCCACCGGTCTGGTGCGCGGTGTGGATCGCGAACGCGCCGTCGGCGGGGCTGCCGATCGCGAGCGACCGCGCGATCGTGTTCGGCTTCATCGGACGGACCTCGTCCGTCCCCTCGGCGAACGCGCGCGCGACGGGCGAACAGCCTTCGGCCTGCGCGCCGCTGATGCGATACGGACGGTCCTCGACCGCGCCGATCGCTGCAAGCTCGCGGAACGCGCGGTGAACCTTCGTCATGAGAGCGCCGCTCGCGATCGGTACGACGACGTGGTCCGGCAGGCGCCACCCGAGCTGCTCGGCGACCTCGAACCCGAGCGACTTCGAGCCCTCGGCGTAGAACGGCCGCATGTTCACGTTGACGAACGCCCACGGCAGCGCCTCGGCGACCTCGCTGCACAGCCGGTTCACGGAGTCGTAGTCGCCCTTGACCGCGACCACCTTCGCGCCGTACGCCTCCGTCGCGACGACGATGGCGCGGGCGTTCGGGTTCGAGGCGATCTCGTGCGCCTCGACCGGGAACCTCGCGAACGCGACGGCGGCGCATGCAGCGAAGGCCGGGATGCCGTGTTACGTGTTCGTCCCCGACGACCTCGAGCGCGCGAAGATCATCGCCACCGAGGCCTACGGCGCGAAGGTCGTGGCGGTGAAGGGCGACTACGACGCCG
>DASPIF010000012.1:0-4611 GCA_035629255.1 Actinomycetota bacterium
AACGTGATCGCCGCGATCCCGTCCGCCGAGAACATGCCGAGCGGCTCCGCGATCCGCCCCGGCGACGTGCTGCGTCATCGCGGCGGCAAGACGTCCGAGGTCCTCAACACGGACGCCGAGGGCCGACTGATCCTCGCGGACTCGCTCGCGTTCCTCGCCGAGCAGGGACCGCGCGTGATCATCGACACCGCGACGCTCACGGGCGCGTGCATGATCGCGCTCGGCGAGGAGGTCTGGGGCGCGATGGGGACCGATCGGCAGCTGGTCCGGGATCTGCTCGCGGCGGGCGACCGCGTCGGCGAACCGGGGTGGGAGCTCCCGCTCCACGAGCCGTACCGCAAGCTGATCGACTCCGACATCGCCGACGTCAAGAACGTCGGCAAGCGGTACGGCGGCGCGATCACTGCGGGACTGTTCCTGCGCGAGTTCGTCGGCGACGTCCCGTGGGTGCACCTCGACATCGCCGGTCCCGCGTTCAGCGACCGGGCCTCGGATCTCGGGCCGAAGGGCGCCACCGGCGTGCCGGTCCGGACGCTCGTGCGGTACGTGCTCGATCAGGCCGCCGCGCCGGCGCGGCGACGGTGAGCGCGGGCGACGGAGCGTCGGGGGCCGCGCCCGAGCCCGCCGTCGTGGAGCATCCCGAGCCCGACGGTCCCGAGACGGGACCCGCGCTCGCGGTCTTCGCTCATCCCGACGACGCCGAGATCGCCGCGGGCGGCACGCTCGCGAAGTGGGCCGCGGCCGGTCGCGAGGTCCATCTGCTCGTCCTGACGAACGGCGACCGCGGCTCGCAGGACCGGCGGGTCGAGCGCGCCGAGGTCGCGCGCGTCCGAGGCGAGGAGACCGTCGAGGGCGCGCGCGTGATGGGCCTCGCGAGCGCGACGGTGCTCGACGTGCACGACGGCGATCTCGACAACACGATCGAGATCCGGGCCGAGGTCGTCCGCGCGATCCGCAGGATCCGACCCGCGACCGTCGTGTCGTGCGACCCCACGGCGTGGTTCTTCGAGAACCGCTACTACAACCACTCGGATCACCGGACGGCCGGCGCCGTCGCGCTCGACGCGCTCTTCCCCGGCGCCGGGAACCCGCACTACTTCTCCGATCACCTCGACGAGGGCCTCGAGCCGCACGACGTCCCGGCGGTATGGCTGGGATGGACGCTCGAGGCGAACCACCACGAGGACATCACCGGGTTCCTCGACACGAAGGTGGCGGCGCTCGCAGCGCACGCCAGCCAGCTCGCCGACGGCATCGCGTTCTTCGAGGAGGAGCTCGGCAAGGAGGCGGCGTCGGCGGGCGAGCGGATCGGCGTCCGCCACGCCGAGACCTTCCGCGTCCTCGCGCTCCGCTGATCGCGGCGACCCAGGCGGCGTCGTTACGGCTTGACCCCGACGGCGAACGCGACCTCGCGGAAGTCGTTGACCGGGTCCGCGAACCGTTGCGTGAACGTCTCCTTGGCGCGCGCGAGGAACGACGCGAACGCGGCCTCGCCGAGCATCGAGCGCACGAACCGTCCTGTCGCCCACGTCCCCAGCCCCTCGACGTACTCGTCGAGCCGGTACTGGAACCGGTAGCGACGCTCCTCCGAGCGCACCTGCCGCAGGCCGGCCTCCATCATCGTCTCCGCGATCGCGGCGCGGCTCGTGAACCGCTCGCGCCACGGGATCGCCTGCTTCAGCGCGGGCTGCAGCATCTCGCGCGGGACGACCTGCTCGACGAGCTCGCGCCATGTCCGCGTCAGCTCGTCCTCGTGGTCGGTCCACGCCGTCAGCGCGATGCGGCCGCCGGGCCTGGTCACGCGGAGCATGTCGTGCAGGGCGGTCTCGTAGCGCGTGAAGTGCGCGAGGACGAAGCTCGCGAGGACCGCGTCGAACCGGGCATCGCGGAACGGCAGGTCGATCGCCTCCGCGCCGACGAGGATCACGCCGTCGCTCGACCCTCGTCCCACACGCAGCATCCCGAGCGACTCGTCGATCCCGATCACGACGGCCCCGGCGGCGCGAGCGGCCGTCGCGGCGACCCCGGTCCCGGTCCCGACGTCGAGCACGCGGTCGCCGGTCTCGATGCCGGCGAGCTCCACCAGGTCCCGCGCCGGCTCGGCGAGCCGCGGCGCGTGGACGCGGTGATAGGTCTCGGCGACCTCGTCGTATCGACGCCAGTCCTGCATCGCGGCCAAGGGTACCCACGCGCTCGCGGAACGCAGGTCGCTCGACCGGCCACGGGTACGCTGTGCCGCATGGTGGGGCGGAGGTGAAGGGGCCCGCCGGCGTGACCGCGCTGGTGCTCGCGGAGACCGTCGCCGGTGGGGTGTGGGTGCTCTACCTCACCCCGCTGTGGTCGGAGGTCAAACGCGGGTTCTTCACGCTCACCGCCTCCGTCCTGTGCGTCCTCGCGATCGCGGCGTGGGGATCGGTCGCCGCCGGTCGCGTCGCGGGAAGCGAAGCGGGAGGCTGGTCGCTCCGGCTCTCGGGTGCGCTCGCCGCCGTCTTGCTCCTCGACGTCGTCCTGATGCTCGCGCGGCGCCGTCCGGCGGCTCGCGCCGCGGGTTTCGTCTCGGTCCCGCTCTCCCTGTCGGTGCTGATCGCGATGGCGGGGACGGCCGAGGGGTCGACGGTCGTGGCGGCCCTCCAGCTGGCGGCCGGGGCTGCGTTCCTCGGCGCCGTGATGGACGGGTTGCTGCTCGGCCACTGGTACCTGACCGACCGCGGGCTGACGCGTCGTCCGATCGACCGGACGACGAACCTCCTGCTCGCGGGGGTGGTGCTCGAGGCGATCGCGCTGATCCTCGGCGGGTTCGGTCCCACGCCGGCGTCCGACGACTTCAACCCGCTGCTGACGTCGGCGGGGCTCGCCTCGTGGATCGCGCTCGGGATGGTGGGGACGACCGCGCTGATCGGCGTGATGATCCGGCTGACGCTGCGGGGCGAGCGCGCGTCGGCGGTGCAGGCCGCCACCGGGTTCTTCTACCTCGCCGTGATCACGGCACTCACGGCCGAGTTCGCGGCGAAGGTCCGCTTCCTGCCCTGACCGCATGGTGGTCGTCGCGCTCGTGACCGGGATCCTCGCCCAGGCCGGCGGGTGGTGGCTGGTCGAGCGCGGTCACGGGACGGTGTGGTCGCTCGTCACGCCGCTGCTGCTGCTGCTCGGCGTCGTCGCGGTCGTCATCGGCTCCCCGCCGCTCTCGGTCGAGACGTCGGTCGCGGCGGCGCTCGGGATCGGTGCCGCCGCGGGCGTCGGCTTCTACGTCGCCACGCGCGCGTTCGTGATCGTCGTCACGGGGTGGGACGCCTTCCAGCGCCGGTCGGCCCAGATGTACGCGCGTCAGGACCCGCTGTCGACGTCCCGCGCGGTGCTGCTCTCGGCGGTTCTCGGCGCCCCGGGGGAAGAGCTCTTCTGGCGAGGGCTGCTCCAGGTCGAGCTCGCGCGCGCGCTCGACGGTCGCACCGCGCTCGCCGCCGCGATCGCGCTCGTCCTGTTCGTCGCCGCGAACGCCCCGAGCGGGAACCTCGCGATCGTCGCGGCCGCGCTGGTGGGCGGGGCCATCTGGGGATCGCTCGCGGCGTGGACGGGCGGTGTCGCCGCCCCGATCGTCTGTCACGCGGTGTGGACGGCGATGATGATCGCGTTCCCGGTGGTGCGTCGGCCCGCGGACGTCGCGACGTGACGACGCTGTCCGAGGAGGCTCGGGGGGTGCTCGCCCGCGGCGTGCTCTGCCACGTCGCGGCCACGACGCGCAGGGGACCGCACCTGACGCCGCTCGTGTTCGCCGTCGCGGGCGATCGGATCTGGGTCACGACGTCGCGCGGGTCGACGAAGGCGCGTGCGTGGCGCGCCGACGATCGCGTGGCCGGTCTCGTCCGAGACGGCGATTCGGCGGTGACGTTCGCGGGGCGCGCGGCGATCCACGACGCGCTCGCCCCCGCGACGTGGGTGCGGTCCGCCCTCGAGGCGCCGCTCGTCACGCTCGCCACCGCCCGGTTCACGAGGAAGAACGCGCGGTTCTTCGCGGGCTACGCGGTCGACGCGAACCACGTCCCGTTCGCGTGGTCGCCGCCCGGCCGCGTGTTCGTCGAGCTCCGTCTCGAGCGGTGGGCGTTGCTCGAGCGGAGCGAGGTCCGCGCCTCGACCGGCGACTGGCCGCCCGCGACGACGACCTCCCTGGCCGGCGCGACGCCGTCGCGAGGCGCCACGGGAGACCCGCTCGCGGGCCTGCCGCGCGATCTCGACCGCGCGATCGGCGAGCGCGGCGACGGCGCCCTGGCCGTCGCCGTCCCGAGCGGGACGGTCGTGATCCCGGCCACATGGGTGCGTTCGAGGCGAGGGGTCGTCGCGACGACGGACGTCGCCTCGGCCGCCCTGGTGGGCGACGTCGCGGCGGACGTTCCCGTCGCGCTCGAGATCGACCGGCCGTCGGCATGGCGCGCCCGCGACATGGTCGGCGTGATGGTGCGCGGCCTCGCCCGAGGCCGGACGACGAAGACGGGCGTCTCGTTCCCGATCGCGCCGGAACGACTCGTGTGGTGGCGCGGGTGGGAGAGCGGCACGGTGATGGCGGCATGATCTCGATGGAGCTCGGAGCCGCGGCGTGACCGTCGTCACCGCGGCGAT
>DASPIF010000013.1:0-2795 GCA_035629255.1 Actinomycetota bacterium
ACGTCCGCTGACGATTCGACGATCGTCGCGATCGCCTGCGCGGGCCCACGCGCCTCGCCAACGACCTTGCACGTGGCATCGGACGACAGAGCGATCCGGACCGACTCGCGGAAGAGTGCCTGCGGATCCGCAAGGACCACCGCCAGCACGTCCGGGTCGTCATCGAGCGCTGCGCTGCGCGTGATCACGGCACCGTTCGTCAGAGACGTCAACTCCTCATCCAGCCTTCCCGTGGGCGGTCGTGATCGGGCTCGCGGTCGCGTCGATCAGGCCGAGGCGAGCGGCCTTGGCGACCGCCTCCTCGCGTGAGTGGACGCGGAGCTTCCACAACAAACTCCGGACGTGGGTCCGCTCGGTGTTCAGCGTGATGCCGAGTTCCTTCGCGATCTCGCGTCCGGACGCAGCCGCGCCGAGCAGGCGGAGCACTTCGCGCTCACGGGCCGTCAGCGAGAGGCTGGGATGCACGGTCCGCACGGCGACGCCCGCACGAGGGCGGCGCTGGACGACACGTTCGCCACGAGCGGCCGCTTCGATCCCGGACACGAACGCCGCCACGCCGGCGTGCTTCGAGAGGAGTCCGTCGAGCCCGCGCTCGGCGGACGATCGCCGACCGTCTGCCGAGATTCCGAGCAGGACCGTCGTCGGAACCGCGCGACGGATGTCGTCAGCCGCCCGGAGCCGGACGTCCGCATCCTCGTCCAGGTCGACGAGTACCACCTCGGGGTGCGTGCTCGACGCGACCGTCGGTGCGACGCGTGCATCGGTGACGACGGTGACCGAGGGCACCCCGCGCTGCGTCAGGATGAACTCCACAGCATCGGTGAACAGCCGTTGACGGCCGATGAGCATCGCTCGGCTGAAGGTCATATCTCTCAGCAACGTCTCGGCCTCCCGACGGGTGCTTTGAATGGGGATGTGCCCGTGGAGGGGGCATTGTCACTCACGCTCACCAGGAGCGGCAACCTTACGTAAGGCGGTGTTCCTACAACTTTCGGCCTATCTCGCCGGCAGACGGGGCTACGTTTCCTACGTGCCTCCCCTGGCGTGCCGACCAGGCAGCGTCACCAATGCTGACCCTCATAGATACGCACCGCGGGACAACGAGAGAGGTCCCCGTAACCCCGGTCCCGCGCGAGACACGCGTCTGCTCTCGTCATTCCAAGCGAGGAGGACCGTGGGGATCACCTTTCGGGCCGGTCCATTCGGACCGGTAACCGGAGCTTGCGCGCCGGTGTCGGCCATGACGTAATGCTGTACGACGTCGACGATCGGCGCCTCGGCTCTCGGAAATGGCACGGTGCCGTTCGTCGACCCGGTCTCGAGCGGATCGTCGTCGACGCGTCCGTGGATGGCCGTTTCGCGCGCGGAGGGTGACGCCGCACGCGCGCTCGACGGCGCGGGCTCGTGTTCATCTGCGTCCCGACGCTGACGACCTCGGATGGGAGCGCGGACCTCAGCGCCGTCGTGGCCCCCGGCCCGGACGGAGGCGCAACCGCGATCGTGACGGCGTCGGACGGATGCTGAGGCGAGCGAGCCTCAACGAGCTCCCGCCTCTGCTGAACGTAGGCTTCGGACGCGACCTGGTGATCTTGTCACGGACGATTCCCGCGGTCTTCCGGCGGCTCGGCGCGTTACTGAGGAGCGCGTGCCGGGATGATGGCGGTCTCACGCCGCGACGATCCACCGGGGTCGCTGTCTCATCTCGCGGCCGGATGGTCTGCACTGCGCCGACGGATGTGCCACTCGCCCTGACGTCGGAGCCCTTCCGCGACGTCGACGACGGGCCGCCATCCGAACAGGTCCTCCGCGCGGGCGCCCGAACCGCCGGTGCGGAAGACGTCCCCCGGCTCCGCGGGCCGGCGATCGAGGACCACCTCGCGTCCCACGATCTCGCCGACGAATCGCGCCACCTCGAGCAGCGTCGTCGAGCTTCCGCCGCAGACGTTCACGACGGTCCCCGGTGCAACGTCCCCGATCGCCGCACTGACGTTCGCTGCGATCACGTCGTCCACGAACGTGAAGTCGCGGACCTGCGAACCATCGCCGAACATCGGGAACGGGTCCCCGTCAAGCGCCGCCTCGAACAGGCGGTGCATCGCCATGTCGGGGCGCTGGCGCGGGCCGTAGACGGTGAAGTACCGCAGCGACACCGTCGGGACGCCGAAGTTCCTGGCGTAGACGCCCGCGAGGTGCTCGGCGGCGAGCTTCGTCACGCCGTAGGGGCTCTGCGGTCGCGGCAGGTCGTCCTCGACCGTCGGGTACCGCGGCGCGTTCCCGTACACCGAGGAGCTCGAGGCGAGTACGAACCGAGTGAGCGAGGCGCCCCTCGCGGCCTCCAGGAGGCGCTGCGTCACGAGCACGTTCTGGTCGACGTAGGCCGCGAAGCCGGCATCCCACGACGCGCGGACGCCGGGCTGTCCCGCCTGGTGGAAGACAACGTCGACCCGGTCGAGCAACCTGGCGACGTCGACCGTCCGAAGGTCATCCACGATGACGTCGCAGCCGGGCGTCGCGGTGACGGCCTCGAGGTTCGTCCGCTTCTGTGACTCGTCGTAGTAGGGCGTCAACGAGTCGATCGCAACGACCTCATACCCGTCCGACGCGAGTCGCTGCGACAGGGTGCTCCCGACGAACCCGGCAGCGCCGGTGACCAGCGCTCTCATCCGCGGGTCGCCGCGCCGAGCTCCGACGCGATCAGCGCCACGGCTGCGTCGACGTCGGCGGCCGCGGTGTCGACGGGCACGACGCGGCAGCCCCCCTCGGCGAGGCCGTCCACGACGGAGCGATACGCCGCT
>DASPIF010000014.1:0-5373 GCA_035629255.1 Actinomycetota bacterium
GGTCGCCCATCGTCATCGCCTCGACCTGGTCGTGCGTGACGTAGAGCGTCGTGACCCCGAGCTCGTGCTGGATCCGCGCGATCTCCGAGCGCATCTGCACGCGCAGCTTGGCGTCGAGGTTCGACAGCGGCTCGTCCATCAAGAACGCCTTGGGTTCGCGAACGATCGCGCGGCCCATCGCGACCCGCTGACGCTGCCCGCCGGAGAGCGCCTTCGGTTTGCGCTCGAGGAACTCGGTCAGTCCGAGGATCCCGGCGGCTTCACGGACGCGACGATCGATCTCGTCCTTCGAGAGCTTCCGGAGCTTCAGACCGAACGCCATGTTGTCGTACACGCTCATGTGCGGATACAGGGCATAGCTCTGGAACACCATCGCGATGTCGCGCTCCTTCGGCGGCACCGCGTTGACGACCCGCTCGCCGATGCGGATCGTGCCGCCGGAGATGCTCTCGAGCCCCGCGACCATCCGGAGCGCCGTCGTCTTGCCGCACCCCGAAGGCCCGACGAGGACGATGAACTCCCCGTCTGCGATGTCGATGTTGAGATCCGAGACGGCCCTGACGCCGCCGTCGTAGACCTTCGTCACGTCGTCGAGCACGATCTCGGCCATGCGCATCCTTCCGGGGAGTCGTTCCTCCCCTTCTACCCCAATCACGTTCGTTCGGTCGAACCGGCCGAGGCTACGATCGCATCGTGCCGAGGATCGAGTGCGTGCAGGGCGACCTCACGGAGCAAGGGGTCGATGCGGTCGTCAACGCGGCCAACCGCGACCTCGAGGGCGGTGGCGGTGTCGACGGCGCGATCCATCGCGCGGGCGGACCCGAGATCCTCGAGGCCTGTCTCGAGATCCGCCGCACCCAGTACCCCGGGGGACTGCCGACGGGCCGTGCGGTCGCCACGACGGCGGGGCGCCTGCCCGCCCGGTGGGTGATCCACACGGTGGGTCCGATCTACGCCATCGAGCGGGACGACGCGCCCCACCTCCTGAGGTCGTGCCACACGGAGTCGTTGCGGGTCGCCGACGAGCTTGGGGCCCGATCGGTGGCGTTCCCCGCGATCTCCACCGGGGTGTACGGCTACCCGATCGAGGAGGCGGCGCCGGTCGCCGTCGCGGCGGTGCGCGCCGCGGCGACGCGCGTGGAGCTCGTCCGATTCGTGCTCTTCGACGACGCGGCGCTCGGCATGTTCGAGCGCGCCCTCGGGACCGGGTGAACCAGACCCGCTGGTAGCCTGTTGCACCTGCATGCCCGATACCTCGACGGACCTCACGACGTCCCGCGGCCTCGCCGAGCGCCTCGACGAGGTGCAGGTCGTCGACTGCCGTGAACCCTACGAGTGGGTCGCCGGGCACATCGAGGATTCGATCTTCCTGCCGCTCAACACGATCCTCGCCGGCTCGATCGACGAGCTCGACCCGGAGAAGACGACGGTCGTCGTGTGTCGATCAGGCAGCCGGAGCGAGCTCGCCAGCCTGATGCTCCAAGCCCGGGGGTTCACCTCGCACAACCTCGTGGGTGGCCTCGAGGAGTGGGCCGCCGAGGGGCGGCCGCTCGTCTCCGACACCGACGAGCCCGGCCGCGTCGTCTGATCCGACGCGGACGGCGAGCGGATGAGGGCGGCGCCGGAACGCAGGCTGCTCGAGATGCTCCAGGCCGACGTCGGCCCGACCGAGTCGGTCCTCGCCAACGGCAGCTGTGCGGACATCACGAACCATGGGCTGTTCGGCATGCAGGTCACGAACCGGATCGTCGTGACGGACCGGATGTTGCGATGGGGTGGGCCGCGGCTGAGCGGAGCGGCGTCGCTGCCCCTCGACAGCGTCACGGGGATCGCTGAGCGCACCGAGAAGCATCGTTACGCGATCGCTCTCGACCACGCTCCCATCGCGCGGCTGGGAACGCCACACGTCTACACGATGATGACCCCGCCGCCCGGAGGCGAGGAACGGACCATGGAGTACACGCGCTCGGAGTTCCTGTTCAGCCGCCCGGACACGGACGCAGCCGTCGCGCTGCGCGAGCAGCTCCGTCGAAGAGGCGTCGAGAAGCGACCGTACGTCGCGAGCCGGTGGTTCCTCCCAGCGTCGTTCCGTGACGGGGTGATCCGCATCACGGAACCGCATGTCGACGAGTTCCTGCGGGCGAACATGTACCTCGTGCGCGGGAGCGAGCGCGACCTGCTCGTTGACAGCGGGCTCGGGCTCGCGTCGCTCCGGGAGGAGCTCGAGGAGCTGTTCGAGCGACCCGTGGTCGCGGTCGCGACGCATCGGCACTTCGACCACGTGGGCGGACTGTTCGAGTTCGACGAGGTCGTCGTGCATCGCGACGACACGGCGGCGGTAGCGGAGGCCGAGGGGTTCGCGAGCGTCGCGATCGAGGACTATCCACCCGAGGAGCTCTCGGGGTACGAGCCGCCGGAGCGGCTCCTCACCGCATTGCCCCGGCTCGACTTCGATGCCGCTTCGTACGCGCTGCGGCCCGTCACGCCGACGCGCGTCGTCGAGGAGGGCGACGTGATCGACCTCGGCGACCGCCGGTTCACGGTCCTCCACCTTCCTGGTCACACCCCCGGCGAGATCGGGCTGTTCGACGAGGCGACGCGCGAGCTCTTCTCCGGCGATGCCGTCTACGAGAGCGGCGTCCTCCTCGACGAGCTGCCGGAGTCGAACATCCCCGACTACGTGCGGACGATGCGGCGGCTGCGCGATCTCGACGTCGAGGAGATCTACGGCGGCCACGACGGCCCGTTCGGCCGGCGGCGGCTGCACGAGCTGGTCGACGAGTACCTCGAGCGGCGCGCCTGAGTCACAGCGCCGAGCGCAACCCCCACAGGTCCGGGAAGAACCGCTTGTCGAGCGTCGACCTGAGGTAGCTGACGCCGGCCGAGCCGCCGGTCCCCGGCTTGGCGCCGATCTCGCGCTCGACCATCAGGACGTGGTGGTACCGCCACGTCGCCATCGCCTCGTCGTGATCCACCAGGCCCTCCGACAACGCGAACAGCGGGGCGTGCTCGGGATCCTTCGCGATCGTGACGAGGCTCGCCATCCGGCGGTCCTCGTCGTCCTCCGGCATGGGCAGCCCGCGGCGCTCGAGCAGCGCGACGAACCCGTCCCATACCGTCGGCTCGTCGAGGCGCTTGGCGAGCCGCCCGAGGTCCTCCGGCGACGCGGCGAGGTCGCGGAGGTACCGACGCTCCTTCAGCCCCGAGAGGAACTCGAGCTCGCGGAACTGCACCGACTGGAACCCGCTCGCGGGGGTGAGCAGCGAACGGAACGCCAGGAAATCCTGCGGCGACATCGTCTCGAGCACTTCGATGTGCTCGATCAGGACCCGCTCGATCGCGGCGACGCGCGTCAGGTAGTGACGCGGCCGCTCCGTCTCCCCGGCGATCATCCCGTCGCGGATCGTCTCGAGCTCGAAGAGCAGCTGCTTGAACCAGAGCTCGTACGCTTGATGGACGACGATGAACAACAGCTCGTCGTGCACCCCCGGATCCGAGCGCAACCGCTGCGCCGAGAGCAGATCCGGGACCCCGAGGTACTCGCCGTACGTGAGGAGCGCGTCGCTCGACGGCTCGGTGAGCCGTCCCATCCGTCGGACGTGACCGATCGTGCCCGCGCCCTCGTCCACGTCGGGCATCGTACGCGCGGAGCGGCCGCGACTACGGCGCCGGCGGTGGTGGTGGCGGTGGTGCCGACATCGGCTGCGCAGCGACGACGCCGCGCTTCGGCAGCGCACGGACGCCGAGGATCCCGCCGACGAGCGCGACCAGAGCGCCGACGGCGCTCACCCATGCGCCGGGGCCGGACGCGACCTGGAGCTGTCCGCTCTCCACCGCGGAGCGGATCGCCTCCTTCGCCTGCTCCTCCGAGACGCCGAACTGCTCGGAGACCGACGACGCCTCGAACTGCACCACGGAGTCCTCGGGGGCCGCGGCGCTGTAGACCGCGAGGAACGTCACGAACGCGGCGATCACGATCGTGGCGATCGCCCATCCGCGTCCCAGGCCCTTGCGCGATCGCACGAACAGCAGGATCCCCGCGATGATCAGCACGACCGAGAACCCTGCGGTCCCCGCGCCCGCGGTCGAGTCGGTGCCGACGTAGGTGGTCGCCTGACCCGCGCTCGTGAGCTCGAACCAGGTCAGGAACGTGCCGACGAGCGCGAGGAGGGCGCCGCCGAGCACGACCGCGGCCGCGGTCGCGGGCCGACGAACCGTCGACGTCGCCGGTGTGGTCATCGCCATGAGCGATCCTCCTCGGGAGCGCGGCCACCCCGGCCGCGTCGCGCGAGGCTATCCCGCGAGATGGCCGACGGGACGCACCTACCGGCCGATCGCCGCGGCGAGCTCCTCGAGGCTCTCGAGGTTGTGCCCGGCGAGGAAGACGTCGATCGAGGGCAGCGCTGCGGCCATGCCGCGTGCGAGCGGCTCGTAGCGCGGGCTCCCCTTGAGGGGATTGACCCAGACGACGCGGTGGACGAGACGCCGAAGCCTCGCCATCTGCTCGCGGAGGAGATCCGGCTCGCCTCGCTCGAGCCCGTCCGAGCAGATCACGGCGACGGCGCCGCGGAGCGCTGCGCGCGGGCTCCACCCGTCGAGCAGCGCCTTGAGCGAGACGCCGATCCGCGTCCCGCCCTCCCAGTCCCCGACCAGGCGCCCGATCTCGTGCATCGCTCGGTCGGGGTCGCGCGCTTGCAGGACGCGCGTGACGCGCGTGAGCCGCGTCCCGAAGCAGAACACCTCGACGCGCCGGCCGGCCGCCATCGCCGCGAACCCGAACTGCACGAGCGCTCTGGCGTACGGGGCCATCGAGCCGCTGATGTCGAGCACGAGCACGACGGGTCGCGAACGCGTCCCTCGCGTCCGCCAGGCCCGGTGGAACGGCTCGCCGTGCGTCCGGAGCGAGCGGCGGACGGTACGCCGCACGTCGAAACGTGCGCCGGACGCCGCCGGTCGGTACCGGCGGGTCGACCGGGTGGGGACCTCGACGGCGAGCCGCCGGATCATCCGGTCGACCCTGACGCGTTCCTCGTCGGTCAGGTCGGCGAACGACCGCTCGCGCAGCACCTCGACCGCGCTCGCGACGAGCCGGATCGAGGCTTCGCCGTCGGCCTCCTCGTCGTCGCCGATCGCGTGCCACTCCTTCGCGACGACTCGGTCCTCCTCCGCGACGAGCGACGTGAGCGGATCCGCGCGGGTCGGCGTCCCCTGCGGATCCGGGTCCGAGGGCGGCGGCGCCGGCAGGTCGAGCTCGATCCGGATGCCGTCGCGGAACCACGCCGCGAACGCCTCGTCGAACGCGTACACGTCCTCGGGTCGTGAGATCAGCGTCGACCGCGCGGCCCAGTAGAGGTCGGTCCGGTCGAGGACGCC
>DASPIF010000015.1:0-9209 GCA_035629255.1 Actinomycetota bacterium
CGACGGCGACACCGGCCCGAACACCGGGGGCATGGGCGCCGTCTCGCCGGTCCCGGCGGTCGACGAGCTCCTCGCCCACCGGATCCGCGCCGACGTCCTGGACCGGACCGTCGCCGGGCTCCGCGAGGACGGGGTCCGCTACGTCGGCGTGGTCTTCGCCGGCTTGATGCTGACGTCCGACGGACCGAAGGTGCTCGAGTACAACGCCCGGTTCGGCGACCCCGAGACCCAGGTCCTGCTCCCGCGCCTGCGATCGGACCTCGGGCGGCTGCTCGCGGCGGCGGCCGACGGCGGTCTGGGCACCATCGAGCCGCCCGAGACGGTCGGCGCGGCGGTGACGGTCGTGCTCGCGAGTGAGGGCTATCCCGGCCGGTACGAAGTCGGCCATCCGATCGAGGGTCTCGCCGACGCCGAGCGCGACGGCGCGATCGTGTTCCACGCGGGCACGCGGGAGCGGGACGGTAGAGTGGTCACGGCCGGGGGTCGGGTGCTCTCCGTCACCGCGGTCGGCGACTCGATCGCCGACGCGCGCGAGCGGGTGTACGGGGCGGCCTCGCGCATCTCGTTCCGCGGGATGCACCTCCGGAGCGACATCGCGGCTCGAGCGGCGGAGGAGGAGCGGACGTGAGCGAGCAGGCACCGCACGTCGGCGTCCTCGTCGGCTCGCCCGCCGAGCTGACCGTCATGCAGCAGGCGGCCGCGATCCTCGAGAAGCTCGAGATCCCGCACGAGATCCGCGTGATGTCGTCCTCGCGCAATCCGGATCTCGTCGACGAGTACGCGCGGACGGCGTACGAACGGGGGATCAAGGTGTTGGTCTGCACGACCGGCATCTCGGGACACCTCGCCGCCGCCGTCGCCGCGCGGACGGTCCTCCCCGTGGTCGGAGTTCCCGTGGCGAGCGACGTCATGGGCGGCGAACAGGCTCTCTACGTCACCGCGCAGATGCCGAGCGGCGTGCCCGTCGCCACCGTCGGCGTGGACGCGGCCGTGAACGCGGCGATCCTCGCCGCGCAGGTCGTCGGTGTGACGGACCCCGACGTGCAGAAGCGCCTGTGGCGGTTCAAGGACGATCTCGCCGAGGGGCTGCGGATCTGATGGGGATCCCACCGACCGTGGGTCCGGCGCCCGGATGACGCCCCGGTCCCGCCGCGCCCGCGACGTGACCCCACACGCCTCGCCCCATCCCGGAGCCGCCCCGTGATCCCGCGGTACGCGCTCCCCGAGATGTCCGCGCTCTGGTCGGACCGGGCGCGCCTCGAGCGCTGGCTCGAGATCGAGATCCTCGCGGTCGAGGCGTGGGCGCGGCTCGGAGTCGTCCCGGACGAAGACGCGCGCGAGGTCCGCGCGAGGGCGACGTTCGACCTCGAGCGCGTTGCCGAGCTCGAGCGCGTCACGAAGCACGACGTCGCGGCGTTCGTGCAGGACGTCGGCGCGTCGGTGGGCGCCGCCGGTCGCTGGGTGCACTTCGGGCTCACGTCGTCGGACGTGCTCGATACCGCGCTGGCCTTGCAGCTCCGCGACGCGGCCGGCCTGTTGCTGCGGAGGCTGGAGGGGCTTCTCGCCGTGTCGGTGGAGCTCGCGATGCGTCACCGCGGGACGGTGATGGCGGGCCGGACGCACGGGGTCGTCGCCGAGCCGACGTCGTTCGGGCACAAGGTCGCGCTGTGGGCCTTCGAGCTCGATCGCGATCGCGAGCGGCTGCGTCGCGCGCGGGAGACCGTCGCCGTCGGCGCGATCAGCGGCGCCGTCGGGACCTACGCGCAGGTCGACCCGCGCGTCGAGGAGCAGGTGTGCGCCGAGCTCGGGCTCCGTCCGGCCGAGGCGTCGAACCAGATCGTCGCGCGCGACCGGCACGCCGAGTTCATGAGCGCGCTCGCGATCACGGCGTCGACGCTGGACGGGGTCGCAACCGAGATCCGTCACCTCGCGCGTACCGAGGTCCGCGAGGTGCAGGAGCCGTTCTCGCCGGGTCAGAAGGGCTCGAGCGCGATGCCGCACAAGCGGAACCCCGTGCGGTGCGAACGGATCACGGGGCTCGCGCGCGTGATCCGGGGCAACCTGCAGGCCGCGCTCGAGAACACGGTGCTCTGGCACGAGCGCGACATCTCGCACTCGAGCGCCGAGCGCGTGATCCTGCCCGACTCGACGATCGCGCTCGACTTCATGCTCGCCGAGACGACCGAGGTGCTCGCCGGGCTCCACGTGCATCCGGAGCGGATGCGCGAGAACCTCGACGTCGGCGGCGGGCTCGCGTTCTCGCAGAACGTGCTGCTCGCGCTCGTGGACGCCGGGATGCCGCGCGACGAGGCGTACGCGATCGTCCAGGCCGCGGCCGCGACGGCGTGGGACTCGGGCGCTTCGTTCCGGGAGTCGGTGTCGGGGGACGTCTCCGTCCGGGGACGGCTCGACGACGCGACGCTCGCGGAGCTGTTCGATCCGAAGCGCGCGCTGCGGAACCTCGACGTGGTGTTCGACCGGCTCGCGAAGATCGACGTGACGACCGATGCGGTGACGGACGGGGGAGGGAGCGGCACGTGACGCAGGGAGCGAAGCTCGCCGGCCAGGGGAAGGTCCGAGACATCTACGACGTCGGGGACGGGCGTCTCCTGCTCGTGGCGACCGACCGGATCAGCGCGTTCGACGTCGTGCTGCCGAACCCGATCCCCGACAAGGGCCGCGTCCTGACCGGGCTCACGCTGTTCTGGCTCGAGCGCACGAAGGACGTGATCGGCAACCACCTGATCAGCGCGGACCGCCGCGACTTCCCGGAGCCGTTCCGGAGCGAGCCGTCGCTCGCCGGGCGCGCGATGCTCGCGACGAAGGCGCAGGTGATCCCGGTCGAGTGCGTCGCCCGCGGCTATCTCACCGGCTCGGGGCTGAAGCAGTACCGCGCCGAGGGGCACGTCTGTGGCGTCGCGCTGCCGCCCGGTCTCGACGAGGCATCGAAGCTCCCCCAGCCGATCTTCACGCCGACGACGAAGGCCGCGGAGGGCCACGACATGCCTCTCACGTTCGAGGAGACGGTCGGCCTGATCGGCAAGGGGCTCGCCGAGAAGCTGCGGGAGGTGACGATCGCGCTGTACGAGCGCGGCCGCGACGTCGCCGCCGAGAAGGGCATCCTCGTCGCCGACACGAAGTTCGAGTTCGGGTTCGCCGGCGGCGAGCTGATCCTGATCGACGAGGTGCTGACGCCGGACTCGTCGCGGTTCTGGCCGGCCGACACGTACGAGGAGGGGAGGTCCCAGCCCTCGTTCGACAAACAGTTCGTCCGCGACTGGCTGGACGCGAGCGGCTGGGACCACGAGCCGCCACCACCCGACCTGCCCGACGAGGTGATCGAGCACACGGCCGGCAAGTACCAGGAGGCGTACGAGCGGGTGAGCGGGGAGAAGTGGGATCACTACCGTCACCGGATGGGCGTGATGACCGATCACGACTGGGAGCGCGCCTCGGTCGACCTCGAGCGGCTCCGCACGGAGCTCGCGTGACGAGGTACCACTGCTCGGTCGACGTGCGGCTGAAGCCGGGGCTGCTCGACCCGCAGGGCAAGGCCGTCGAGGGCAGCCTGCCGACGATGGGATGGACGAACGTCTCCGACGTGAAGGTCGGCAAGCACATCGAGTTCGACCTCGAGGCCGCGGACGAGGCCGCCGCGGTCGAGCAGATCAGCGACATCAGCGAGCGGCTCTTGTCCAACCCGGTGATCGAGACGTTCGTGATCCGCGACCTGAGCGAGCACGATGGCGTGACTCGGGAGGACGGACCGTGAGCGACCGCGTGCCACGCATCGGGATCGTGACGTTCCCGGGTTCGCTCGACGACCGCGACGCGCTCCGGGCGGTCCGGTTCATGGGGGGCGAGGGCGTCGCGCTGTGGCACGCCGACGCCGACCTGCGGGGTGTGGACGCCGTGGTGCTGCCGGGCGGGTTCTCCTACGGCGACTACCTGCGCACGGGCGCGATCGCCCGGTTCGCCCGCGTGATGGACGAGGTGCGGGCGTTCGCCGAACGGGGCGGGCCCGTCGTCGGGATCTGCAATGGGTTCCAGATCCTGTGCGAGGCGGGACTGCTGCCGGGGGCGCTGATCCGGAACCGGCAGCTCCGGTTCGTCTGCCGGTGGGTGCACGTCCGCGTCGAGACGACGGTCTCGCCGCTGACGGCGGGGCTCGTCCCCGGCGAGACGCTCCACGTCCCGGTCAAGCACGGCGAGGGGCAGTTCGTCGCCCGCGAGGACGACCTGCGCAGGATCGAGGGCGAGGGACTCGTCGCGCTCCGGTACTGCTCGCCGCGCGGCGAGGTCGACGACGCGTACAACGTGAACGGGAGCACTGCCTCGATCGCCGGCGTCACGAACGACACCGGCAACGTCGTCGGGCTGATGCCGCATCCCGAGCACGCCGTCGACCCCGACGTCGGGGCCACGGGGGGACAGCCCATGTTCGAGGCGCTCCTGCACTCGGCGCTCGAGCGCGTCGGGGCGGCGTGACCGACGGGGCGGCCGAGCCGCTCCACCGTCAGCTCGCGCTGACCGACGACGAGTTCGACGCGATCGTCGAGACGCTCGGCCGCGAACCCAACCGCGCCGAGCTCGCGATGTACGCGGCGATGTGGTCCGAGCACTGCTCGTACAAGTCGTCGAAGGTCCACCTGCGCACGCTCCCGACCGAGGGCGCGCGCGTCCTCGTCGGTCCGGGTCAGGACGCCGGGGCGATCGACGTGGGCGACGGGCTCGCGGTGGTCTTCAAGATCGAGTCGCACTCGCACCCGAGCGCGGTCGAGCCGTACCAGGGCGCCGCGACCGGCGTCGGCGGGATCATCCGCGACATCATCTCGATGGGTGCGCGCCCGATCGCGCTGCTCGACCCGCTCCGGTTCGGGCCGCTGACCGAGGAGCGCAACCGATGGCTCTTCGAAGGGGTCGTGGCCGGGATCGGCGGCTACGGCAACTGCGTCGGCGTTCCCACCGTCGGCGGCGAGGTCCACTTCGCCGACGCCCACTCGCTGAACCCGACGATCAACGTGATGTGCGTCGGCGTCGCCCCGGCTGACCGGCTCGTGACGAGCGCGCGCGAGGTGCACGCCGGCTCGAAGCTGGTGCTCTTCGGCGCCGCGACGGGACGCGACGGCATCGGTGGCGTGAGCGTCCTCGCATCGCGGACGCTCGAGGACGACGCGGCGGCGAGCCGTCCGAGCGTTCAGATCGGTGATCCGTTCGCGGGCAAGCTCCTCGTCGAGGCGTCGATCGAGATGGTCGAGCGCGACCTGCTCGAGGGACTCCAGGACCTCGGCGGCGCGGGACTGACGTGCGCGGTGAGCGAGTCGGCCGCGCGTGCCGGCATGGGCGCGGTCCTCGATCTCGACACCGTCCCGCTCCGCGAGGAGACGATGGAGCCGTTCGAGATCCTGACGAGCGAGTCGCAGGAGCGGATGCTCGCGATCGTCGCGCCCGGACGCGTCGACGACGTCCTCGCCGTCTGCCGACGATGGGACCTCGACGCGGTCGTCGTGGGGGAGCTCGTCGAGGCAGGGGGGCTGCGCGTCGGCGCCGGCGACGGGATCGTCGCGGACGTCCCCGCGCGGTCGCTCGCGGAGGACGGACCCGTGTACACGCGCCCGATCGCGCCTCCGCTCGAGGTCGACGACCTCGTCGCCGAGGATCCGACGTTCGCGACGATCACGGTCCCGCCGGCCGACGCGATCCTGCGCGTGCTCGCGTCGCCGAACGTCGCGAGCAAGCGATGGGTGTGGGAGCAGTACGACTCGCTCGTCCAGGGCGGGACCGTCGCCGGGCCCGGTGGGGACGCCGCGCTGATCCGGCTCGAGGGGACGCTCAAGGCGCTCGCACTGTCGACGGACGGCAAGGGACGCTACGGCGCGCTCGATCCGTACCTCGGCGCCGCGCACGCCGTCGCCGAGGCCGCGAGGAACGTGGCGTGCACCGGCGCGACGCCGCTCGCGATCACGAACTGCCTGAACTTCGGCAACCCCGAGCGACCCGAGGTGATGTGGCAGTTCGCCGAGTCGGTCCGCGGCATCGGCGACGCGTGCCGCGCGCTCGGGACCCCCGTGACCGGGGGCAACGTGAGCTTCTACAACGAGTCGGGCGACTCGGCGATCTGGCCGACGCCGGTGATCGGGATGCTCGGGCTGATCGAGGACTACCGGCTCGCGATCGGGTCCGCGTTCGAGGAGGGCGCGGTCGTGTACCTCCTCGGCGAGACGTTCGCGGAGCTCGGAGGGTCGGAGCTGGCCGAGACCGTCCTCGGCGTCGTCGCGGGTCGGCCGCCGGCGCTCGACCTCGAGCGCGAGCGTCGCCTCCACTCCGTCCTCGCCGATGGTGCTCGTTCGCTCCTGCTGCGCTCGGCGCACGACTGCGGCGACGGCGGGGTCGCCGTCGCGCTCGCCGAGTCCGCGATCGCCGGGGCGACGGGGTTCGCGGTCACTCTCCCCGGTGACCTCCCGCCGCACGTCGGCCTGTTCGGCGAGTCCGCGTCCCGAGCCGTCGTCAGCGTCCGGCCCGAGGACGCGAGGCGTCTGGAGGAGCTCGCCGCGGCGAGGCACATCCCGTTCGCGCGCCTCGGCGAGACCGGGGGGCCTCGGATGGTCTTCGACGGCGTCGCCGACCTGTCGCTCGCGGAGGCGGCCGCCGTCCACGAGGACGCGATCCCGAAGCTGCTCGCCGGCTAGTGCCTCACGACCGCTGCGTGATGTGATGCCGACATGACGGACGGGATCTCGCGTGAGGAGCTCCAGCTCGCTGCGCGCAACCACGGGATGCCGCTCGAGGCGCTGCGGTACGACGTCACGCCGGCCGGCCTCCACTACCTCCTGATCCACTACGACATCCCCGAGGTCCACGAGGACGACTGGCGCGTCGAGGTGGGTGGCGCGGTCGAGCGGCCGCTGTCGCTCGATCTCGATGCGGTCCGCGCGCGAGCCTCCGTGACCGCAGAGGTCACGCTCGAGTGCGCGGGGAACGGCCGCGCGCTCCTCGAGCCGCGTCCGGTCAGCCAGCCGTGGTTGCTCGAGGCGGTCGGCAACGCCCGATGGACGGGGACGCCGCTCCGAGACGTGCTGGAGGAGACCGGGATCGCGGACGACGCCGCCGAGGTCGTCTTCACGGGACTCGACCGCGGCATCGAGGGCGAGGTCGAGCAGACCTACGAGCGCGCCCTGCCGCTCGAGGAGGCGATGCGACCAGAGGTCCTGCTCGCCTACGAGATGAACGACCAGCCGCTGCTGCCGCAGCACGGCTACCCCCTGCGCCTGGTCGTCCCGGGCTGGTACGGCATGACGCACGTGAAGTGGCTCGCCCGGATCCAGGTCGTCCGCGAGCGGTTCGCCGGCTACCAGAACGCCCGCGGCTACCGGTGGCGTATCGACGAGGACGACCCCGGGACGGGCGTCACGCGGATCGCGCCGCGGGCGCTGATGGTCCCGCCGGGGATCCCGGAGTTCCTGACGCGCTCGCGGACCGTCGAGGCCGGCGAGCTCGAGCTGCGCGGCCGCGCCTGGTCCGGCCTCGGGCCGATCGAGCGCGTCGAGGTCGGGCTCGATGGAGAAGGTTGGTGGGATGCCGGGCTCGACCCGGCACCCTCGGACCCGTTCGCGTGGCGAGGATGGCGAGCCCGTTGGAACGCAACGCCCGGCGAGCACGTCCTCCGGTGCCGCGCCACCGACGCGACGGGGGAAACGCAGCCCACGGATCCCGTCTGGAACGTCGGTGGGTATACGAACAACGCCACGCAGCGCGTCCCCGTCCTCGTCCGCTGAGGATCTCGCGCGAGAAAGAGCGACAAACGACGGTCGCCTCCCCGGTGGCGAGGGAGGCCGATGCTAGCCTCGGCCACTCGGTGGGAGCGGAGAGTCCGAAGGAAGAGTGCGGCCTGTTCGGGGTGTGGGCCCCGGGCGAGGAGGTCGCACGGCTGATCTACTTCGGCCTCTTCGCTCTCCAGCACCGCGGCCAGGAATCCGCCGGGATGGCGGTCTCCGACGGCGAGCACCTCCTCGTCTACAAGGAGCTCGGCCTCGTCTCGCAGGTCTTCAACGAGGCGACGCTCGCGACGCTCCAGGGCGACCTCGGGATCGGGCACGACCGGTACTCGACGACGGGCTCGACGACGTGGGAGAACGCGCAGCCGGCCTTCAAGACCGACGGGCAGCGCTCGCTCGCGCTCGGTCACAACGGCAACCTCGTCAACACGCTGGACCTCGCCGAGCGCGTGGGACGGACCGGCACCGCGACGACCGACTCGGACCTCGTGGCGACGATGCTCGCGCGCCACGGCGGCGACCTCGAGGACGCGGCGCTCGACGTCCTCCCGACGCTCGAGGGCGCGTTCTCGTTCGCGTTCATGGACGAGCGCTCGCTGTTCGCCGCGCGCGACCCGCACGGCCTCCGACCCCTGTCGATCGGCCGGCTGCCCAACGGCTTCGTCGTCGCCTCCGAGACGTGCGCGCTCGACATCGTCGGCGCCGTCCTGGTCCGCGACGTCGCGCCCGGCGAGCTCGTGCGGATCGACGACCGGGGCGTGCACTCGACGCGCTTCGCGCCGCGCGGGCGCGAGTCGCTGTGCATCTTCGAGTACGTGTACCTCGCTCGGCCCGACTCGCAGCTGCGCGGTCGGACGGTGTACGGCGTTCGCCGGGAGCTCGGACGCCAGCTCGCGATGGAGTCGCCCGCCGAGGGCGACCTCGTCGTGCCCGTCCCCGACACCGCGCACGCCGCCGCGGCGGGCTACGCCGAGGTGAGCGGGATCCCGTACGGCGAGGCGCTGATGAAGAACCGGTACGTCGGGCGGACGTTCATCCAGCCGTCGCAGATGCTCCGCGAGCGCGGAGTCAAGCTGAAGCTCAACCCGATCGTCGAGTCGATCCGAGGCCGGCGGCTCGTCGTGATCGACGATTCGATCGTTCGGGGGACGACGACGCGGCAGCTCGTCCAGGCGCTCCGCGAGGCGGGCGCCGTCGAGGTGCACGTCCGGATCACCTGCCCACCGATCAGGTGGCCGTGCTTCTACGGCATCGACATGTCGACGCGCGCCGAGCTGATCGCGTCGGACCTCGCGGTCGAGGAGATCCGGCAGTACGTCGGCGCGGATTCGCTCGGCTACCTCTCGCTCGAGGGGATGGTCGCGGCGACGGGCGATGACGAGGACCGTTTCTGCCGGGCATGCTTCGACGGCGAGTACCCGGTCCCGATCCCCG
>DASPIF010000016.1:0-3899 GCA_035629255.1 Actinomycetota bacterium
TCGGCCCCGGCGACGTTTCCCTTGGCTTCGAAGCGCGCGATCGCGTGGTCGAACGCGGACCGCGCGGCGTCCGGATCACCGGTCTCGCCGAGCACGACCCCGAGGTCGAAGAACGCGTCCGCCTGCATGTTGACGTCGTCCGTCTCGAGCGCGAGCGTCACGGCCTCGCGAACGAGGCGTCGCGACGCGTCGGGATCGCCGGCGGCGGTCGCGCGAGCACGCGCGCCCCGCCAGAGGACCTGGCTCGCCAGGTCGTCCTCCGCGGCGAGCGAGCCGGAGATCGTCGCGAGCTGCTCGGCCTCTTCGGCGCGCCCCTGGTCGAGGAGGGCGTGCGCGAGGAGCGCCGCCATCGTCGCCTGGAACCCGTGGTCGCCGAACGCGTCGGCCGCGTCGTAGCCGTCGCGGAACTCGCGCTCGGCGTCCTCGACGTTGCCCGCGAGCATCTCGATCGTCCCGAGCGTCTCGCTCACCCACCTCGCGCGCAGCCGCAGCCCGAAGTCCTCGAGGATCCCGCGCGCGCGGCGGGCGTGCGCTCGCGCCTCGTCGAAGCGGCCCTGCATCGCGCGGACACCGGCGAGCGCGCGCAGCGCGGGTCCCTCCGTCGCGCCGCCACCGGTGCGATCGAGCAGGTCGAGACACCGTGGTTCGACGTCCTCCACCGGCGCCGGGCCGTACAGGCCGGAGCCGGCGTAGCGGCCGAGCGCATCCGCCTCCTCGACGATCGAACCCGCGCGTCGCGCGTGCTCGATCGCGCGCTCGAGCGCGGCATCCGCGTCCGCGTGACGTGACCGGTTCATGTGGAGATCGCTCGTCGTCAGCCACGCGCGGGCGAGCCACAGGTCGTCGCCACCCGCGTCGAGCACCTCGATCGCCCGCTCGACCGCGATGGCGGCCGGCCCGAGGCGCTTGGGGTCGGTGGCCTCGAGCAGCACGAGACGCGGGATCGCCGCCCGCGCCGCCAGCACCTCGTCACCCGTGGCCGCGGCGATCGCCTCGACCTCGTCGAGCGCGCGGGCGGACGCCGCCAGATCGCCGATCTCGCCGAGCTCGGCGACGAGCTCGAGGAGCATGCCGGGCCGTTCGGGCGCGTCCGCGGGCAGCAGCGAGACCGCGCGGCCCAGCAGATCCGACGCGGCGTTCGCGTCCCGTCGCTCGGCCGCTCGGTGCCCGGCTCGCGCGAGCCAACCGGCGGCGCGCGCGGCGAGCTCGCGCTCCTCGGGTCCGGGCGCGCCGAGCTCCGTGCGGTACCGATACGCCCGCTCGAGGTGGTACCCGAGCACGGCTTCGAGCTCGGCGAGACGATCGCGCGCCGTCGCCTCCACCCAGCGGGCGAAGCGCTCGTGCAGGCGCGCGCGCGAATCCTTCGGTGTCCCGGCGTACGCCGCCTCCTGGATCAGGATGTGGTGGAACCGGAAGGCGTCCTCGCCGGCGAGCGACGAGCGCTCCGCGCGGATCAGATCCTTGCGCACGAGCGTCTGGAGGTGCGCGCCGACGCGCGGACGCAGGTCCGCCTCGACGAGCTCGTCGACGGCCCCCCACCAGAACTCCTTGCCCACGACCGCCGCCGCGCGGATCACCTCTGCCTCCTCCGACGTCAGGCGGTCGAGCCGCGCGCCGAGGAGCGCCTGGATCGAGCCGGGTACCCGCACGCGGGCGAGATCGCCGCTCGCGCTCCACGCCCCGTCACGACGTTCGAGCAGGCCCTCGTCCTCGAGCATCCGCAGCAGCTCCTCGAGGAACAGCGGGTTGCCGCCGCCGGCCTCGCGGATGCGATCGATCACCTCCGGCCCGAGACCGGCGCCGAGGAGCTGCGTGATCAGGTGTTCGCTCTCCTGCTCGTCGAGCGGGCCGAGCGCGAGCGTCGTCGCGTCGGGATGCGTCCCGCCCCAGCCGGGGCGGACGTCGAGCAGATCGGGGCGCGCGAGGCACAGCAGCAGGATCGGCGCGTCGCGCGTCCACCCGGCGAGGTACTCGATCAGATCGAGCAGCGCGGGCTCGGCCCAGTGGATGTCGTCGACGAGGACCACGATCGTCCGCTCGCGCGCGAGGTGCTCGAGGAACCGGCGGATCGACCAGAACGTCTCCTGCAGGCCACCGACGGCCTCGCCGAGGCCGGCGACCGCGGCGACGCGCTCCGCGACCAGCGCCGCGTCGTCGGCGCCCATCAGGATCGAGTCGATCTTCGCGCGAGCGCTCGCCCTCGGCTCGTCATCGGTGATCCCGCACGCGTCCTTCACGAGCTCGACGACGGGCCAGAACGTGATGCCATCGCCGTACGGGAGGCACCGCCCGACGATCACCCGCGCATCGTCGGCGACGGACGCGACGAACTCGCGGGAGAGCCGCGATTTGCCGACCCCGGCGGACCCGATGACGGTCAGCAACACGCACGCGCGACCGCTCCGCGCGCGCGAGAACGCGTCGGTGAGCGCGCCCATCTCGACCGCGCGCCCGACGAACGGGGGGTCGGGTCGCAGGCCCACCGCATCGCGCGTCGGCGCGACGCCGCGCAGCCGGTACGCGACGATCTCGGCGGACTTCCCCTTCAGCGCGAGGGGCTCGGTGCGCTCCGCGTCCACGTGCTGGCGAACGAGCGCGTACGTCTGCGGGCCCAGCAGGACCTCGCCCGCCGGGGCCACCTGCTCGAGGCGGGCCGCGACGTTGACGGCATCGCCCACGACCAGCGACTGCTCCCCGCTCGGGTCGCCGACGACGACCTCGCCGGTGTTCACGCCGATCCGGACCGCGATCTCGACGCCGTACCGGTCGCGGATCGTCGCGTCGAGTCCGGCGATGGACGAGCGCATCGCCGCGGCGGCCTCGACCGCTCGCAGCGCGTCGTCCTCGTGCAGGACCGGGACGCCGAAGACGCCCATCACGGCGTCCCCGATGTACTTCTCGACGGAGCCGCCGTGCGTCTCGAGCGCGTCGCGCATCGCGGCGTAGTAGGTCGTCATCACGTCGCGGACGGCCTCGGGGTCGAGACGTTCGCCGATCGCCGTCGAGCCCGCGAGATCGCAGAAGACGATCGTCACCGTCTTGCGGGCGCCGTGCGGCGCAGGGTGGCCGGCGGGGAGCGCGGCACCGCACGACATGCAGAAGCGAGCGGGCGATGGGTTCGGGTGTCCGCACGCCGTACAGGCCGGCATCGGCCGAGTCTAGGTCAGCGTCCGTCGCGGGTTGCCCGCGGGACGGGCGACACCTAGGCTCCGGGGTCCGAGACCGCCCCGCGGTGCCCGCCTCGGAGACGACCGACCCGAGGAGGAGCGATGGACACGGAGCAGCACGGATCCTCGAGCGGCTTCCCGCTCGTCACCGACCGAGACGACCACCCTGGATGGGCCGAACTCCTCCTCGGCGGTCACGTCCGCGTGAAACCCGAGCTCGTCTACGAACCCACCGACGACCGGTTCGGCCACGGCGATCACGCGATCGGATCCGTCGCGATCTCCCACGGCGATCGGGGGAACGGCCCGTTCACCGCGCTGTTCCACATGGACGACGGCTCGGAGGCGGTCGTCACCGGCCGGATGCCGGGCTCGGAGGAGTCCGAACTGTGGGTCGGCAGGTCGACGGTGCACGTCGGCGAGGGCACCGGCGTGTTCGAGCCGTGGGCCGGGCAGGACATCCCGCTCGAGACGGAGAATCCGAAGCGCTGGGGATGACCCCCCGCCGGGTCCTGCCGCGTGCCCGGGGTGGGACTCGAACCCACACGCTCTCGCGAGCAAGCGCTTTTAAGGCGCCGTCGTCTGCCAGTTCCGACACCCGGGCGAGCGCCCATCGTAGCCCGCGCCAGGGATGGGCCGGGGGCTACGTCCCGGTCGCGATCTCGAGGTCGTCGATGTAGGCGGCCTGCGAGGGCTGCTGACCGCTGAGATCGCCGGCCGCGGCCGCCGCCG
>DASPIF010000017.1:0-3913 GCA_035629255.1 Actinomycetota bacterium
AGCGAGCACTTCTCCTCGCCCGACCAGCGGCTCACGCTCGCGCTCGCCGCGCCCGGCCCCGAGTTCACCGACTTCGAGGTCTCGCGTGACCACTGGAAGCTCGCGCGCGAGACCGGAGCGCGGATCACCACGCACGTCGGCGTCGGCAGCTACGGCATGGACGGCAAGGTCCAGGAGATGGGCGAGGCCGGGCTGCTCGGCTCGGACACGACCTACATCCACTGCACGACGCTCAACGACACCGAGATCCAGATGATCGTCGACACCGGGGGCACGGTCTCGCTCGCCTCGCCGGTCGAGATGATGATGGGCCACGGCATGCCCCCGATCCAGAAATTCCTCGACCGCGGGCTGCCGCCCAGCCTGAGCGTGGACGTCGAGACCAACGTCCCGAACGACATGTTCAACCAGATGCGCTCGGTGCTCGCGCTGCAGCGGGCGATCGCGACCGCGCAGGGGAAGGAGGCGATGACGCCGAAGGAGATCCTCGCGTGCGCGACGATCGAGGGCGCGAAGGCGAACGGCCTCGACGCGAAGACCGGCAGCCTCACTCCGGGCAAGCAGGCCGACGTCGTCCTCCTGCGGACCGACCGGATGAACGTCACCCCGCTCAACGATCCGGCGACGGCCGTCGTCGCCGGGATGGACACCGGCAACGTCGACACCGTCCTGATCGCCGGGCACGTGATGAAGCAGGACGGGAAGCTCCTCCATATCGACTGGGACGCCGTCAAGCGCAGCGCGAAGGACTCGCGCGACCACGTGATCGCGAAGTCCGGGTTCAAGCGCCCGTCGATCTGAACACCGAGGACGCGACCGCACGACGGCCCGGCTACGATGCCGCGCCGTGAACGACGCGTCGACCTTCCGACGGATCTGGCACCCTCCCGGCCGGTACGAGGACCGGCCGTCCGACCGGCGCGTGACCTTCCTCGAGCTGTTCTTCGACCTCGTCTTCGTCGTCGTGATCTCGCAGCTCGCGCACCGGCTCGCAGCGCATCCGTCGTGGGCCGGCGTGGGATGGTTCGTCTTCCTGTTCTACGCGATCGGCTCGTCGTGGGCGAACGGCACGCTGTACCACGACCTGCACGGCACGGACGACGTGAGCGCTCGCGTGTTCACGTTCTCGCAGATGCTGGCGGTCGCGGTGATGGCCGCGTTCATCGCCGACATCCCCGGGCCCGGCTCCGCGCCGTTCGCGCTCGCGTTCGCGGCGAACACGCTCGTCCTCGTGGTCCTGTGGTTCCGCACGGGGTTCCACGACGCGTCGCATCGCCCGGCGTCGATCCCGTACTCGGTCGCGTACCTCGTCTCGGCGGTCCTGTTCGTCGCGAGCGTCGCCGTCGAGGGGGTCGGGCGCTACTGGATCTGGGCGGCAGGTCTGGCCGTGCAGCTCGGCGGGCTGCTGATCGGGTTCCGCCGCTGGACGCCGCCCGAGCAGCAGGAAGGCACCGCGGTCATCGCCGCGACACCCTCGCTGATCGAACGCAACGGCCTGTTCGTGATCATCGTCCTCGGCGAGGTGATCATCGGCGCGGTCGACGGGATGGCCGAGGTCGCGGCGCAGGACCGGGGGGTCGTCTGGATCGGCCTGCTCGGCGTCCTCGTCGCGGTGGGGCTGTGGTGGTGCTACTTCGACCTCGCGTCGCACCGGGCGCCGGCGTCGGAGCGGACCCAGCTGTGGATGTACCTCCACATGGTGCTGGTGATCGCGATCGCCGCCGGCGGAGCCGGCGTCCTCAACACCGTCGAGCACGCGAACGAGCCGATCCCGGACGCGGTCCGATGGCTGCTCGTCGGGTCGCTCGCGGTCGCGGTGACGACCGTGGCGGCGATCTCGATGACACTGCGGATCCGGCGTCGCCTGATCGAGGTGTACCGGCCCGCGGAGATCTCGCTCCTCGCGAGCGGCGCGCTCAGCCTCGCGATCGGCCTCACCGACCTCGGAGCTCGAGGAACGTTGATCGCGCTCGTCGTCCTGCTCGCAGCGCCGGTCGCCACGGGCATCGTCGTGTGGCTCAAGAACACCGAGTCGGACACGATCACGGTCGAGTGACGCGCGTTCAGGCGTCCGCGTGGGCGACGGGGACGCGGCCGCGGACGACGGTGCCACGCTCGGGCTCGCTGCGGACCTCGAGGGTGCCGTCCAACGCGCCGAGACGGTCCGCGATGCCCTGGAGCCCGGTCCCGTAGCCTTTCGCGCCGGGATCGAACCCGGCGCCGTCGTCGGCGACCTCGAACGTGACGACCCCGTCGGCCTGCTCGACGAGGACCCGGGCGGCGGTCGCGCCCGCGTACTTCGCCACGTTCTGGAGCGACTCGAGGCACGAGAAGTACACGGCCGCCTCGACCTCGGGGGCGAGACGGCGCTCGAGCCGCACGTCGGTCTCGACCGGGAGCGTCGCGCGACGGGCCTGCGCCTCGAGCGCCGCGCCGAGTCCCTCGTCCGCCAGCAGCGGCGGGTAGATGCCGCGGGCGAGGTTGCGGAGGTCCTCGAGCGCCGTCTGCGTCTCGGCCTTGAGCTGCGCGATCGACTCGTGCGCCTTCGCCGGATCGCGGTCGATCAGTTGATCGGTGAGGCCGAGCCGCACCGCGAGCGCGACGAGCTGCTGCTGCGCGCCGTCGTGGATGTTGCGTTCGATCCGCTTGCGCTCCTGATCCTGCGCCGCGACGAGCCGCTTCTGCGCGGCCCGCAGGTCGTCGAGACGCGCGCGGAGCTCCTCGGTCAGCCGGACGTTGTGCAGGACGAGGCCCGCCTGGGCGGCGAGGTGCGTCACGAGGCTGCGCTTGGCGGGCGTGAGCGGATCGTTGGCGGGCGCGGTGACCGCGAGCGAGCCGAGGACGGCACCTTGATGCTCGACCGGGAAGACCGCGTCGTTCGCCTCGGGCGTCGAGGACCGCTCGGCGTCGACGGGCCAGATCGCGGCCAGCCGGTCGCGGTCGCCGAGACGCAGCCAGACCTCGGCGCGTCGCGCGCCGACGCCCTCGCCGACCACCCGGGCCATCCGCTCGAGGACGTCCTCCGCCGCGTAGGTCTCGCCGACGCGCTCGGAGAAGTTCGCGAGCACCTCGTACGGCGTGGCGCGCTGGCCGTACACCACGCGGTCGGCGAGCCGCGCGGCCCGCGACCGGACCGGCTGGAAGACGAGCGCGACGATCGCGGCCGCCGCGGCCGAGAGCGCCGGGCTCGTCCTCGTCCCGAGCGCGGCGCCCACGCCGACGACGAGACCGACGTAGACGATCGCGATGAACGCCGCGACGACGGCGAACACGATCGTCTTGCGGATCACGAGATCGATGTCGTAGAGCCGGTACCGCAGCACCGCGATCCCGATCGCGATCGGGATGATCGCGAACGACGTGACGATCAGCCCGCTCCCGATCTCCTCCGCGGTGCTCCCTTCGGGCACGAGCGCGGCGAGCACGAACAGCGAGACATAGGCGACCGCGACGATCGCGCCGCCCCACGCGAGCCACCGGAGCTGTGCGCGGCGGACGGGATCGGAGTTCCCGCGGAACCGTCGGACCAGCGCCCACGCGCCGCCCAGCAGCGAGACGATCGCGAACACGACCGTCAGGCCGAGGGGTCCGGTCCCGAGGTCGCCGCCCCGCGGCGCGAGCGGGTTCCGCAGCGGCAGGCCGTAGTTCTCGACGCTCTGCTTCGAGAGCAGCGTCACGACGTACAGCGCCCCCAGCCCGAGACCGCAGACCCACGCGAACGGCCGCCAGCGGCGCGAGGGCAGCGTCCCGTCGGGGAACAGCATCACCAGGAAGCCCGACAACCCCACGAAGACGACCCAGTACGGAGCCTCGATCGCGACGGCGAGACCCGCGCCCGGGAGCCCGCGGTCGAGGGCGAACGCGGCGTACGCCGATCCCGGGATCGCGAGGACGTACAGGCCGATCGCGAGCA
>DASPIF010000018.1:0-7666 GCA_035629255.1 Actinomycetota bacterium
TTCGGCAGCCTCGTCACGAACAGCGCGTCGAGCTCGAGCGCCCGGACCGACGCGGCGACCCGCTCGCGCCTCAGTCCGTGATCCACGGCAAGGCCTCCAGCGCGAGGTGATAGCCGCCCACGCCCGCACCCGCGATCGTGACGCGACAGGCGGGCGCGATCGTCGAGTGACGACGGAACGCCTCGCGCGCGTAGATGTTCGTCTGGTGGACCTCGATCGTCGGCACCGGGGTCGCCGCGATCGCGTCGTGCAGCGGCTCCGAGTAGTGGGACAGGGCGCCCGCGTTGATCGCGATCGCGCTGAACCCCTCGTCCGCGGCGCCGCCGGTCCATGCCACGAGATCCGCCTCGAGTTCGGACTGGCGCCACGCGATCTCGTGACCGAGCCGCGTCGCGCGAGCTGCGACCTCCACCATGATCTCGACGAGCGTCTGCGTCCCGTACCGATCGGGATCACGGGTGCCGAGCGCCCCGAGGTTCGGCCCGAACAGGAACAGCACCTTCACCTCGGGCCGTCCCCGAGCCTCACGCGGCGGCTCCGATCTCGCCGAGGACCTCGCGGATCATGCGTTCGTCGACGTCGCGCACGAGCACGGGGCGCCCGACGTCGTCGAGCAGCACGAAGCGGAGCCCTTGGCGGTACTTCTTGTCGAGCCGCATCGCGTCGAGGATCTCGTCGGGCGTGGGCAGGGCGACGCCCGTGTCCTCGAGCCCGAGCGCGGACAGCAACCGGACGTGCCGCGCGGCGGTTCCCTCGGGCGCCCGGCCGAGCCGCTCCGACAACCGCGCCGCGAACACCATCCCGATCGCGATCGCCTCGCCGTGCGACCGCCCCTCGAACGCGTCGAGCCGCTCCAACGCATGGCCCAGCGTGTGCCCGTAGTTCAGGACGAGCCGCCGACCGGTATCCCGCTCGTCCTGTCCGACGATCGCGGCCTTCGCACGGACGCACCGCGCGATCAGCGGCTCGAGCGCCGCGGCCTCTCGCCGCAGGATCGGCCCGGGATCGCGCTCGAGGAGCTCGAGGAGCTCGAGGTCGAGGGTCAGCCCGTACTTCGCGACCTCTGCGAGCCCCGACCGGAACTCCCGATCGGGCAGCGTCGCGATCGTGTCGACGTCGGCGAGCACGGCGACCGGCTGGTGGAACGCGCCCACGAGGTTCTTGCCCTCGGGGAGGTTCACCGCGGTCTTGCCGCCGATCGCGGCATCGACCTGCGCGGTGAGCGTCGTCGGCGCCTGGACGAACGGGACCCCGCGCATGTACGTTGCCGCGACGAAGCCCGCGAGATCGCCGACGGACCCGCCCCCGAGCGCCACCACCGGGTCGTCGCGATGGGCCTCCTGGATCGCGAGCTGCCGTTGGAGCGCGACCATCGTCTGGAGCGACTTCGCCTCCTCGCCCTGCGGGACGCCGAGGTGGACCGCAGCGAGCCCCCGCGACGCGAGCGCGCCGATCAACGGCGAGAGGTACCGATCCGCGACGACCGCGTCGGCGACGACGAACGCGCGTTCGGCCCCCGGGAGCTCGGGCAGGTGCTCGGCGGCGGTGCCGAAGACGCCCGAGCCGATCGTCACGTCGTAGCCCCGTCCCGGGACCGCGACGGTCACGCGCTCCAACGCAGGAGCTCTCCCTCGATCGCGGCGGCGACCTCCTCGACGGAGCCGCGACCGTCGACGACGTGCGCCGCGAACTCGCGGTAGAGCGGCTCACGGTCCCGCGCGAGCCGCTCGAGGTCGCCGCGCTCGCGGATCAGCGGCCGGTCGGCCGCGGGCTCGACCCGATCGGCCAGCACCTCGAGCGGGACCGACAGGAACACGACCTCACCGCTCGCGCGCAGCAGCACGCGGTTGGCCGGCTCGAGGACGACGCCGCCGCCACATGACACCACCGAGGGGTCGCGCGTCGCCGCCTCGTTCAACGCGGCGGCCTCGAGCTCGCGGAAGCGCGCCTCACCGTCCTCGGCGAAGATCGCCGCGATCGGCTTGCCCGCCGCCCTCTCGATCTCCGCGTCGAGCTCGACGAAGGGGACGTCCAGGCGGCGTGCGAGCTCGGGGCCGACGGTCGACTTGCCGGAGCCGGGCATCCCGACGAGGTAGACGATCACGCCAGCGCCTCGACGAACGCCGCGAGGTTGCGCTGCGTCTCGGGGAGCGAGTCGCCCCCGAACTTCTCGAGGGCGGCGTCGGCGAGCACCACCGCGACGGCGGCCTCCCCCACGACGCCGCCCGCGGGGACGGCGCAGACGTCGGTGCGCTGCTTGATCGCGACGGCCCGTTCACCGGTCCGCAGGTCGACCGTCGACAGCGGCTGCGGCACCGTCGAGAACGGCTTCATGGCGGCCCGGACGCGGATCGGCTGGCCCGTGCTCATCCCGCCCTCGATCCCGCCGGCTCGCCCCGTCGTGCGTCGCAGGTCGGGACCGATCTCGTCGTGAGCCTTCGATCCCGTTCGGGCCGCGGTCGCGAAGCCGTCGCCGATCTCGACGCCCTTGACGGATTGGATGCTCATCAGCGCGAGCGCCAGCCGGGCATCGAGCTTGCGGTCGTGGTGCACGTGCGATCCGAGCCCCGGCGGGCATCCGTACGCGAGGACCTCGAAGACACCACCGATCGTATCTTTCGCCTTGCGCACGCGGTCGATCTCCTCGACCATCCGCGTGGCGGCGCGGTCGTCGAACGCGCGAACCGGCGAGGCGTCGATCGCGTCCAGATCGGCGGGCGTGGGGAGCCGCCGTCCCGTCGTCGGGACCGATCCGATCCGGACGACGTGCGACAGCACTTCGATGCCGAGCTGCGCGAGGAACGCCTTGCAGAAGGTGCCGAGCGCGACGCGCATCGCCGTCTCGCGCGCGCTCGCGCGCTCCAGCACGTTGCGTACGTCGTCGAAGCCGTACTTCTGGACGCCGGCGAGGTCGGCATGCCCAGGCCGCGGCCGCGTGAGCTTGTCGGCGGGATCGATGTCGCCATCGACCGCCATGAGGCGGCGGTACTTCGGATCCCACTCGTGGTTGCTGATCGTCACCGAGATCGGCGACCCTAGCGTGCGGCCGTGCCGGACCCCCGAGACGATCTCGAACGCGTCGGTCTCGAGGCGCTGGCGGCCGCTGCGACCGTATCCGTGACGCCGTCGGGCGAGCTCGCTCGCGACCTCCTTCGGCGAGACCGGGACGCCGGCCGGAAGGCCCTCGAGGACGCCGACGAGCCCCTTGCCGTGCGATTCACCCGCGGTGAGCACGCGCACCATCGGGTCATCATAGGTCGCGGCCGCGCGCCGCCCGGGCGGTCAGTCGCGGAGGCAGAGCGTGAAGCTCTGGTCTCCGAACAGGAACCGCGCGCAACTGCTCGTGATGTTGACCAGCTTGAAGGTGCCCTCGAACGTGGCGCCCTCCTCGACGGTGTACAGCTTGCCGTCGATGACGACCTCGACCCGGCCCTGCTTCCGGTCGACGCCGACGAGGCGGACGTCGTGCTCGCCGATCGTCGTGCGATCCGACGGCTCGTCCGGGTTGCCGTCCCCGTCGCCGTTCCCGCCCGGCGACGTCGTGGTCGTCGTGGTCGTTCCGGTCGTCGTCGTGAAGGTGCTGGTCGAGGTCGTCGGTGGCGGGAACGTGAAGGTCGACGTGCTCGTCGTCGACGAGGTGACCGTGCTCGTCGTGGTGGTTCCCGTGCCCCCGGGCGGGATCGTGCCGGTCGTCGGGATCGCGGTGGTCGCGGACGTGGTGAGCAGCTCGGGAGGCGTGGAGAACGGGTCGCGCGCGCCCGCGAGAACGACGGGGGGGAGGGTCTCGGCCGGCGTGGGTGTCAGCGTGCCCGACGGGCCCGTCGGGGTGATGACGACGTCGGTGGGACCGGTCGGGATCGCGACCTCACCCTCGTCGCCACCTCCGAGCACCGACGTGAACAGGAAGTACGCGACCGCGAGGCCGCCGACGACGCCGAGGATCTGGAGCATCCGTTTGTCGCGTGGGGTCAGCTGCATGTCGCTCCTACGGTGTCGCGCCCGTGGGCGCTGGGGTCGACGGTACCGCGGTCGCACCGGTGGCGCCCGTCACGACGCCCGCAACCCCGGTGGGACCGGTGGGGTCCGACGGTCCCGGCGTCGATCCTGGTCCCGCGCTGACGTCGGTCGTGTAGAACTCGACGGTCAGCTGCAGCGTCAGGTCGGCGGCGGGATCCGCGGGGGTCGCGGTCGGATCCGTGGGCGTCGTCGGTGCCGCTCCCCCGCCGGGCGCCACCGAGATCGCGGTGACCTTCGCCGCGCGCGGCAGGGTCTCGAGCAGGAACAGGAACTCGTCGACCGCGAAGTATCCGCCGTTGATGGTGATCTGCGACGCGAGCGTCGAGTAGCGCCCGGTGGGGTCGGGGACCGGCACCCCGGGGCTGAACGAGAAGAAATCGACGGCCGCGCGATCGGCTGCCGCCTGCAGCTGGAGGATCAGGGCGGGCAGGTCGACGATCGGCGGCACCTGATCCTCGACGGCGGCGAGCTCGCGCTGCGTCTCCGGCGCCGCCTGTTGCGCTTGGCGGAGCGCTCCGAGCTGCGACTGCAACGAGGTTTCCTCGTTCTGCGCAGCCTCGAGCGCGTCCTCCGCCTCCCCGACCGCGCGCATCTTGGGCAGGACGAGGAAGAAGATCAGGAGCACGGCCACGAGCGCCACGCCCACGGCCGCGAAGATCGGTGTCCGACGCGACCTCACGGACGCGGCACCCCTCGACCGCGCTCGGTGGTCGCGTCGCTGGTCAGGTCGACGCCGCTCGCGAAGGTGTAGATCCGCGTCCGTGCGCCGCTCTCCTGGGCGCTCGAGACCCACGCGTTGACCCATCCCTCGACCTGCTCGAGCCGGGTGAGCCAGGTCGAGATCGTTTCGGTCTGCGAGGCCGTCCCGGCGAAGGTCATGCTCCCGACCAAGGAGCCCGGCACGGTCGGGGGTGGCAGCGTGGGGTCCGTCGGCGCCGCGGCAGCCGTCAGCGACCCGGTCAGGCTCGTGAGCACCGACGCGTCGGGGATCACCCGCGAGATGTCCAGCAGCGCGCCGGACCACGAGACCTCGTTTGCGTACAGCTCGGCGACGAGCGCCTGCCGCTCGGCGAGCGTCTGCTCGAGATCGGCGAACGGTTGGAGCTGCGCGATCTCGCCGCGGATCTCGTCGTTGCGCGCCTCCTGCGCCGCAAGGTCCTCACGCGCGCCGGACAGCTGGCCGAGCTGGAGGAAGTAGAAGAACCCGATCAGGACGATCAACCCGACGCCCGCGACGACGATCATCGTCGTCCGACGCCGTACGGCCTGGCCCTGGCGGATCTCCGGCGGGAGGAGGTTGACCTGGCTCATGCGCGCTTCCGGACCGGCAAGGCGAGCCCGACCGCCACGCCGAGGAGAGCCTCGGCCTCCTCCGAGGCTTCGGCGTCGAGATCGAGGTTCGATCGGGCGCGTTCGAACAGCCGGCCCCGGTCGACCGGCACGGGGATCCGTTCCTGGAGGAGCTCGAGGAACCCGTCGAGCCTCGATCCCCCACCGGTCACGACGACACGGGCGATCCGGGCACCCGGGACCTGGGCGGCGTAGAACTCGAGGGACGAGCGGACCTCGTCGACGAAGCTTCCCGCCCTCGTCAGCGCCAGCCGCTGCACGTCGGCGCGATCGGGGAGCTCCTGCGGCCTGCCCTCCTCATCGGGCGGAAGCTCGACGGCGTCGCCGCGCTTGAGCGCCTCGGCGACCTCGTCGGGGATGCCGAGCCCGCGCGAGATCGCGAGCGTCACGTCGCGGCCGCCCGACGGCAGGATCCGGACGAACCGCGTCACCCCGCGGTCGTGGACGCAGATGCTGGTCACGTGGGCGCCGACGTCGACGACGGCCTCGTCGCCCTGGGTCTCGAGGTCGAGACGCTCGTCCCCGGTCCCGATCGCCCGGACGATCGCGAAGGGCGTCAGATCGATGCCGACCGGGTCGAGCTTGGCCGCGGTCACCGACTCGACCAACGTGCCGATCATCTGGCGGTGGGCGGCGACGAGCAGGATCCGCTGCATCCGGCGTCCGCCCTGATCGAGCTCCCCGAGCGGGTCGTAGTCGAGCACGGCCTCGTCGGAGGCCATCGGGATGAACTCCTGCACCTGGAACGCGAGCGTGTCGCGGAGCTCCTTCTCTGGGAGCCACGGCAGCGTGATCTCGCGGACCACGACGCGCTGGTTGCCGACGCCGAGATAGACGTGCTTCGCCTTGACACCCGCCCTGCCCCAGACGTCCCGGAGGGCCTGAGCGACCACGTCCGGCTGCTTGACCTCGCCGTTCTCGACGGCGCCGACGGGCAGTGGCGCCTGTGCCGCGCGGACGACGGTCGGCGTGTCGCCGACGGCGACCTCGGCGACGCGGACGGCGGTCGAGCCGACGTCGACGCCGACCCTCGTCTTGCTCATGCGCCGCTCCGGACTCGGCGCTCGTCGAGGTACCGCTCCATCTCGCTCTGACGGATCCGATAGCCGCGGCCGACGCGGATCGCCGCGAGGTCGCCGCCCTTGATCATCCGGTAGACGGTCATCGTGGAGACGCGCATCGTGCCCGCGACCTCACCGACGGTGAGCAGGCGGTCATCGACGAACGAACGCGATCCCTGCACGGCGTCTTCCCCCGCTCGACGCGAACACCGGCAACACGAACCACATCAACCACATAGGTCGACGGCAGCCACGACGCTAACACGGGCCTTCGCGGGTTCAACGACCCTGCGAGCCAACCTGCTGCGCCACGGCGGCTCCCTTGGACCGTCACGTCACGAAGTCGAGGTACACGTCCGCGACCTGCTCCCCGACGAGGACCGCGACGACGGCTCCGGCCGCGAGGAACGGCCCGAACGGCAGCGCCGACTTCCGCCCGGCGCCCGCGAGCAACGCGCCGATCGCTCCCATCCCCCCGAGGAGGATCCCCACACCGGCGGCGACCCCGACGAACCGCAGCCCGAGCGACCCGCACACCAGCCCGATCAGCCCGGCGAGCTTGACGTCGCCCATCCCCATCCCTCGCGGCGAGATCAAAGCGACGATCAGCAGTCCCGCGCCGTACGCGAGCGCCCCGATCCCCGCGCGCACGACGTCGAGCTCGGACCCGACGCCGTCGGCGACGGCGACGAAGACCGCCGCGGCGGCGAACGACGGGTAGACGATCCGGTTCGGGATCTTCTTCGTGCGGATGTCGATCACCGAGATCGCGACCAGGAGTGCGTGGAACGGACCGAGGAGGAGGGCCACCCCGATGTCGGCGAACAGGAGGGCGGCGGTGGCGAACAGGACCGCGCACGCGAGCTCGGTGAGCGGGTAGATCGCGGAGATCCGCGCGCCGCACGCGCGGCACCGGCCGCGGAGGAACAGCCACGAGAGGACGGGGACGTTGTCGGCCGCTCGGAGCTGGGTCCCGCAGCTCGGGCATCGCGACCTCGGACGCATCAGAGACTCGCCGGCGGGGATCCGGTGGATCACGACGGTGAGGAAGCTTCCGAACACAGCGCCGAGCGGCACGGCCACGAGCAGCCGGAAGGCGACCTCGACGCCCGTCATCGCGCCGAGGCTATCGCAGCCGGACTGCGACCTCGGTCACGAGGCGACCTCACGGATGTAGGCGATGTCCTCGCGGAACTGACCGACGCTCGCCCCTGGGATCACGACCGGGCGATACGTCA
>DASPIF010000019.1:0-11069 GCA_035629255.1 Actinomycetota bacterium
GGCGTCGGTCGCGTCGTCGCGCTCCGCGCGGTCGGCCGTCCGCACGGGGGTCTGCGAGCGAGGGCGGTTCGTCGGCTTGCGTCGCTTCTTGTTGGCCACCGTGTCGTCTCCCGCTCTCCGTCCCGTCGTCGCCCAGGTCGACGCTACATGGCGGCGCCGGGCTCCGGCGCCTCCCCGGCGTACTCCTGCCCGCCGAACGCCGGGAAGGCGTACCGTGACGAGAAGTCGAAGGCGGCCGCGACGTCCACGTCGGTACAGGTCCGGACCGTGTGCCACGCGACCACGGCCATCGAGGTGTCCGCGGGCAGCTGCCCAGCCCCACCCTCACCGGGGTAGTCGTACGGCGCGACGATCACCCGTGCGCCGGCTTCGGAGTTCTCCCGGTAGAAGGTCGTGAGCTTCTCGACCGCGGCGGCGCTCGCATCGGGCGCGTACCAGATCGCCACGCCGCCGTGCTCGAGCGAATGGATCAGCCGGTCGACGGCCGGTGGCGTCGAGTAGACGCCGGCGCCGAGCGGCACCCCGTTGTGGGGACCGGAGGCCGGCGGGATGCTCGGGTACCGCGAGAGCGGTGGGGTCTCCTCCGTGGGCACGTGCGCCTGATCCTGGCTGTCTGGTTGGTACGGGCCGACGTTCTCGATGTCCGTGCAACCGGCCGCGGCGACCGCCGTGTCGGCGCGCGCGAGCAGATCCTGCGGGTCCGCGACCTCCGGACCGGGTCGCGTGACCGCGAACGCGATCGCGCCGGCTGCGACGATCGCCGTCAGGACGGTCAGGATCCGTCGTGTCCGTTTGGTCCGCGCCATCTTGCGCTGCAGCTCGGCGCGCTCGCGGCGCGCTTGCTCCTTGCGCTCGGCCTTCGTGAGGCGCGTCGGTGTCGAGGGTCGCTTGCTCATGGGAGGGGTCGCCGCGGGCGGCGAGCCGACAGGATACCGGCTGCTCTCCGAACCCCGGAGCGACCGCGCGATGCGCACCACCTCACCACGCGGGAGGCGCCGACCTGGGTCGCTCGCTTGCGGGCGCAGGGGGCCGACCCTATGCTCGCGGCGCCTTCCCCAGTGGGCAGTTCGATGCCATCTGGAGGAAGGGGGCTCGATGGCGGCGACCGATACCCGTCAGAGGTCGAGCGGGGGCCTGGACGCGTTCTTCCGAATCACGGAGCGCGGTTCGACCGTGCGCACCGAGGTCATCGCAGGCGTCGCGACGTGGCTGACGATGGCCTACATCCTGTTCCTCAACCCGGCGATCCTGGGGACCGTCCCGGACCGCGACGGCGTGCAGCTCGCGTTCCCCGACGTCCTCACGGTCACCGCGCTCGCGGCGGGCGTGATGTCGATCGCGATGGGCGTCGTCGGGCGGTACCCGTTCGCGATCGCCGCGGGCCTCGGCCTCAACGCGTTCGTGACGTTCACGCTCGTCGCGACGCTCGGCCTCTCGTGGCCCGAGGCGATGGGCGTCATCGTGATCGAGGGTCTGATCATCAGCGTCCTCGTGCTGACGGGCTTCCGGACCGCCGTCATGAACGCGATCCCGATGGACCTCAAGCGGGCGATCGGGATCGGGATCGGCCTGTTCATCGCGTTCATCGGGCTCGTCAACGCCGGCGTCGTCGTTCAGGGAGAGGGCACCCCGGTGACCCTGGCCGGCGATCTGTCGACGCTCCGGATCTTGACGTTCGCCGTCGGGTTCATCATCACGGCGTCGCTCGTCGCGCGGAAGGTCCGCGGGGCGTTGCTGCTCGGGATCCTCGGGACGACGATCTTCGCGATCCTCCTCAACTACCTCTGGGGGAACGAGGCGATCTGGGCGGATCTGCCCGGCGTCAGCCTGTGGCCGTCGGACATCGTCGCGAGTCCGAGCTTCGATCTCGTCGGCAACTTCTCCGTCACGGGCGTGTTCGACCAGTTGGCCTTCTTCACGGCCGTCGCCGTGATCCTGTCGGTGATGCTGTCGGACTTCTTCGACACGATGGGCACCGTCATCGGGATCGGCGGGGAGGCGAACCTGCTCGACGAGAAGGGGCAGCTTCCCGGCGTGAACCGAGTCCTGTTCGTCGACTCGGTCGGCGCGGTCGTCGGCGGCATGACCTCGTCCTCGTCGAACACGACGTACATCGAGAGCGCCGCAGGCGTGTCGGAAGGCGGACGCACGGGCCTCGCCTCGGTCGTCACCGGCGTGCTGTTCCTGCTCGCGATCTTCCTGTCGCCGATCGCCGGCGTGATCCCGCCGGAGGCGACCGCCCCGGTGCTCGTGATCGTCGGCTATTTCATGATGACGCTCGTCCGCGACATCGAGTGGGGCGACCCGGGCATCGGCATCCCGGCGTTGCTCACGATCTCGGTGATGCCGTTCACCTACAGCATCACCAACGGGGTCGGGGCCGGCTTCGTCGCGTACGTCCTGATCCAGGTCGCGCGCGGTCGCGCAGCGCAGGTGCACTGGCTCCTCTACCTCGTGTCGGGCGTGTTCATCTGGTACTTCGTGCGCGGCCTGCTCGCCTAGGCGAGCGCTGCGTCACTCGAAGCGCAACGGCGCCGAGGGGTCGGACGGGGGTCGCGGAGACGCGGCCTCCGTCCGCGTCCGGCCCAGGGCGAGGACGCCGAGGGGGCGGCTGCCCACGTCGTCGCCCGTCGAGCGGATCAGCTCGACATCGACGTGCGAGCGTGGGATCCATGCCGACCCCACGCCCTGCGCGTGGAGCGCGATCGCGAGACGCCCGACCGCCCGGCCACCCTCGACGAGCGCGTCGTCGCCGTCGAAGGTCGTGGACGGGACGAGGGCGGCGACGGCGGTCGCGACGAGCGCGCGGGCGCCGTCGTCTCGGATCGCGGCGCGGACCCGTGCGCGGGCTGCATCCGACGTCGCCGCCACGAACGCCACGCCGCGAGGCGCGACGGCCCGCATCGCCTCGACGAGGACGTCGCGTGGGACCTCGCCCGCGCCGAAGGCGTCGAGGTCGCGAGTGCTCGCAACGGCCCACAGCGGCGACTCCCGGAAGAGGTCGTCGCCGACCTCGCGGACGAGCGACGTTGCGGCCGACGCGGGGACGCCGGGGGGGACGTCGACGCCTCGCACCAGCGCCGCCGGGACCCGGGCCGCCTTCGTCATCACGAGCCCGCTCGCGGCGGCGATCTCGTCGGCGAGCGCGACGACCGTGGCATCCAGCACGCGCCCGTGGTGATCGCGGGAACCGCGGAGATCGACGGCCGCCGGCAGCCCGGCGCACCCGATCGCGACGTTCACGAGCCCCTCGCGCCACGGCCGGCCGAACGTGTCCGTGATCACGACGCCGAGCCCGGCGCCGAACCGCTCGACGAGGACGGCCCGGATCGTCTCGGCCGAGGCGTCGGGATCCTCCGGCAACAGCGTGAGCCAGCCGTTCGCGACGTTCGAGGCGTCGACCCCCGCGTTCGCGCAGACGAGCCCGTGACGCGTCTCGGCGATCACGAGGTCCCCTCGCCGCGCGACGACCCTCCGCGTCTCGCGCTCGACCCACACGGCATGGGCGCGGGCGTCGTCCGAGCGAACGATGCGCCCCTCCGCCTTCGAGACGACCTTCTGCGTGACGGCGAGCACGTCCCCGGCGCGAGGTCCGAGCGACGCGACCGCGTCGGCGAGGGTACCGGCGAGATCGTCGCCATCGCCGAACTCGGGCAGGCCCCCGACCGGGAAGATCTCGACGCTCACGGGACGAGGGAGAGGGCGGTCCGCGCGAGCGCCTCGGCGACGTCGTCGTCGCGCATGATCGAGTCCGTCACGGCGACCCGGACGCCGGTCGTCTCGATCCGAGGCGCGAGCGAGGCATCGAGGTCGTCGATCACCCACGCGTGGAGGAGCCCGTCGTACGCGGCGGCCGCGCCGGCGGCGGTGACCTCGAGCCCGACGGCCGGCATCAACCGATCCGCCATGCCGGCGAGCGGCGCGCCCCCGACGATGCCGCTGACGCCGACGACGACCTCGCGCCGACGCGCGACCGCCTCGCGGATGCCCGGCACCGCCAGGATCGGGCCGAGCGAGGCGACGGGGTTCGACGGACACAGGACGATCGCGTCCGCGCCGTCGAGCGCCTCGAGCACCTCGGGCCCAGGTCGCGCCGTCTCGGCCCCGGCGTAGCGCACTGCCTTGACGTCGTCCCGGGCGCGCCGCCGCACCCAGTACTCCTGGAAGTTGAGGTCGAGCGGTTCGCCGTCCGCCACGACCTCGATCCGGGTCGTGACGGGATCGTCGGACATGGGCAGGAGGCGTGCGGCGATACCGAACCGAGCCGTGATGGACGCGGTCGCCTCGGACAAGGTCGCGCCGTCCCCGAGTCGCGCGGTCCGGTACAGGTGCGTCGCGAGATCGAGGTCGCCGAGGTTGAACCAGGCGAGGCCCGGATCGAAGCTCGCGAGCTCGCGCGTCGCGCGGAACGACTCGTCCCGGCGGCCCCAGCCGCGCGCTCGGTCGAACACGTCGCCCAGCCAGTAGGTCACCGAGTCGAGATCCGGCGAGACGTGCAGGCCGTGCATCACGATGTCGTCCCCGGTGTTCACGATGACGGTCACCTCGGACGGATCCGCCGCGCGGACGAGCCCGCGCAGGAACTTCCCCGCGCCGATGCCCCCCGCCAGCGCCGCGACCCGCATCGGGCGAGCGTAGGCGCACCGTGCGCTCGCCGTCTCGCCGGGGCTGCGCGGACGATGCAGTACGCTCGCGACCCGATGCCCGAGGCCGCGTCGCCGTCCGCCATCCGTCGCGCCCTCGCCCGCGCGACCGCCGGGAAGTCCTTGTCCTTGGCGGAGACGTCGGCGCTCCTCGCCGCCCGCGGCGATCGGCTCGCCGCGCTGATGGCGCACGCGTCGCATCTTCGCGAGCTGGGGCACGGCCGCACCGTCACCTACTCGCGCAAGGTCTTCATCCCGCTGACGATGCTCTGTCGCGACCGTTGCCACTACTGCACCTTCGCCAAGCCGCCAGCGCACCTCGGGGCGCCGTTCTTCACCCCCGAGGAGGCCGTGGCGATCGCCGAGGCCGGCCGGCGGCTCGGGTGCAAGGAGGCGTTGTTCACGCTGGGCGACCGTCCCGAGGACCGCTACGAGATCGCGCGGGAGTGGCTCGCGGAGCGTGGGTTCGGCTCGACGCTCGAGTACGTACGGGCCGTCGCGATCCGGGTGATCGAGGAGACGGGCCTCCTGCCGCACCTCAACCCCGGGATCATGTCCTATGAGGACCTCGCGCGGCTCAAGCACGTCAGCGCGTCGATGGGGCTGATGCTCGAGACCGCCTCCGAGCGGCTCTCCGAACGCGGCGGTCCGCACTTCGGCTCGCCCGACAAGGTCCCCGCGGTCCGGTTGCGGACGATCGAGGACGCCGGTCGCCTCGCCATCCCGTTCACGACGGGGATCCTGGTCGGGATCGGCGAGACGCACGAGGAGCGTGCCGGCTCGCTGCTCGCGATCCGGGACGTCGCGCGGCGCTTCGGTCACGTCCAGGAGGTGCTCGTCCAGAACTTCCTCCCGAAGCCCAGGACCGCGATGCAGGCGGCGTCCCCTCCGAGCGAGGAGGAGTACCTCGCGACGGTCGCGACGGCCCGGGTCGTCCTCGGGCCTCGCGCGACGATCCAGGCGCCACCGAACCTGTCCGACCCAGGCGGGCAGCGGCGCCTCCTCGACGCGGGGATCGACGATTGGGGTGGCGTCTCGCCGCTCACCCCCGATCACGTGAACCCCGAGCGGCCGTGGCCCTCGCTCGATGTCCTGTCCGACCGGACCGCGCAGGCGGGCCTCGAGCTCCGCGAGCGGCTCACGATCCACCCGTCGTTCGCGCTGCGGCCGGACCCGTTCCTCGCGGCCAAGATGCGCGCCCCGGTCGCGGCGTTGATGGGGCAGGACGGGCTCGCCCGGGACGGACAGGTGCCCGAGCCGATCGCGTGGCAGGACCCGGACGTCCAGTGGAAGCCGCGCGAGATCGCGCTGACGTTCGCGAAGGCCGACGGCGCCGGGCTCCGTGAGGACGCCGCCGCCGTCTACGGGGACCTTGCCGGCATCGAGACCACGCGTCGATGGTCCGAGATGCAGGCCACGCCCGAGCGGCTCGACCTCGAGATCCGTCGCGCGCTCCGCAAGGCCGAGCGGCACCAGCCGATCACCGACGACGAGGCGCTCGCGCTGTTCCGCGCGGACGGCGCGAACCTGGAGGCGCTCGCGCGCGTTGCGGACGGGCTGCGGCGAGAGGCGGTCGGCGACGACGTCACGTACGTCGTCAACCGCAACGTCAACTTCACCAACGTCTGCTACGTGGGCTGCCGGTTCTGCGCGTTCGCGCAGCGGGAGGTCGACCCCGAGAGCTACACCCTCACGCTGCAGGAGGTCGCGGACCGCGTCCGCGAGGCGGAGCGGGGGGGTGCGACCGAGGTGTGCATGCAGGGCGGGATCCACCCCGATCTCCCGGGCTCCTTCTACTTCGACCTCCTCGACGCGGTCCGAGGGGCGTCGAGAGATATCCACATCCATGCGTACAGCCCGATGGAGATCCTCACGGGGGCGACGAAGCTCGGGATCTCCTTCCGCGAGTTCCTCGCCGAGGCGAAGGCGCACGGACTCGGCACGATCCCGGGAACCGCCGCGGAGATCCTCGACGACGACGTGAGGTGGGTCCTGACCAAAGGCAAGCTCCCCGCGGACACGTGGGAGGAGATCGTCCGCATCGCGCACGATCTGGGCATCCGCAGCTCCTCGACGATCATGTACGGGCACGTCGACGCGCCACCGCATTGGGTTTTCCACATCCGCCGTCTGGCGGCGATCCAACGGGACACCGGAGGGTTCACCGAGTTCGTGCCGCTCCCGTTCGTCCACCAGAACGCGCCGATCTACCTCGCCGGGAAGGCGCGTCCCGGTGCGTCCTTCGACGAGACGCGTCGCATGCACGCGATCGCCCGGATCCTGCTCGACGGAGTTATCCCCAACGTTCAGGTCTCGTGGGTCAAGCTCGGCGTCGAGGCATCGCAGGTGATCCTCCGCGGCGGCGCGAACGATTTCGGCGGGACGCTGATGGAGGAAACGATCAGCCGGATGGCGGGGTCGACATTCGGGATCCGCATGGAGCCCCACGAGTTCGTCGACGCGATCCTCGCGATCGGTCGCACGCCCGTGCAACGCACGACCACCTACGAACGGCTGCGGCGCAACGGTTTACAGACGGATCGCGCGGACGTGTCCGATGCATCCGCGTTCGCGATCTGGGACTGAACAGGTCCGCAAGGGGTAGTTGGTCAATCTGCTTGACCGAGTTGGTCAACATGATTGACAACGACATTTCTTCCCGGTTCCTCTTGCGCAACGCCGAGCACGCGTATTCGATTGCCGTGGGGAACGCATGAAGAGGTGCTCCGGATCTCGGTTTTCCCTCTTGTCAAGGAGGGAAGTGATAGCCCAGAATCACACGCGTGTGATTCGCGGGGGGAGAGAGCGGTGCATCACTACATCCCATGGCAAGAACGCGCGAGGTGTCGAGAACACGATCCAGAGGTCTTCTTCCCCGAGAAGGGGGGCTCATCGAGGGAGGCGAAGCGCATCTGCGCCGACTGCCCGGTGCGGATCGAATGCCTGAACTACGCCCTTCGTCGCGACGAGCGGTACGGCGTCTGGGGCGGGATGAGCGAACGAGAGCGTCGACGCCTGAAACGGATGGCGTCCTGACACCAGAAGGAAGGGGGTGACCGATGTCTCCCGCGAGGAAGAAATCGACCGCGAAGAGGTCGGGTACGCGCAAGTCGACGGCGAAGAAGTCGACGGGCCGTAAGTCGACCGCGAGGAAGTCGACCGCGAGGAAGTCCACGGCCCGCAAGTCGACGGCCAGGAAGTCCACGGCGCGGAAGTCGACGGGTCGGAAGAAGAGCACCGCTCGCAAGAGCACCGCTCGGAAGTCGACCGCACGGAAGTCGACGGCGCGTAAGTCGACGGGTCGGAAGAAGAGCACCGCTCGCAAGAGCACCGCTCGGAAGTCGACCGCTCGCAAGTCAACGGCGAAGAAGCGGACCTCCGCGCGCAAGTCGACGTCACGCAAGTCGACGGCGAAGCGGCGGACCGCGGCGAAGCGGTAGCCGTCGGTTCACCGACGGTGTGGAGGGGGGGCCGATCAGGCCCCCCTTCCGCGTTCCTGCGATGACCCCGTGCTAGCCTCGACGATGCGCGCAAGCGCGCTCCCATGGCCACGATCCAAGCCGACCGTCCCGCATCCGGTGAGGCCGTCCGGGTTCCGAGTGTCCTCGTCATCCTCGTCGCGAGGAACGCCGCCGGGTGGCTGCGCGAGTGCCTGCAGGCGCTCGCTTCACAGACGCATCCCCGTGTCGGCGTCGTTGCCGTCGACGACGCGTCGACCGACGGCACGCGCGACCTCCTGACGCAAGCGCTGGGGGAGCAACGCGTCCTCGGTCTCGACGAGCACGCCGGGTTCGCGGTGGCGGTCAAGGCTGCCGCCGACATGCCGGCGGCCGCCGCCGCCGACTACCTCATGATCCTGCACGACGACACCGCGCTCGCGCCCGACGCGATCGCCCGGCTCGTCGACGCGGCGGAGGGGATCCGCGGGGTCGAGCGGGTCGGGATCGTCGGGCCGAAAGTGGTCGACTGGTCGGACCCGCGCCTGCTCCGAGAGGTCGGCCGCTCCACCGATCCCTTCGGTCACCCGTACTCCCCGCTCCAGGACGGCGAGCTCGACCAGGGCCAGTACGACCGCGTTCTCGAAGTCCTGTTCGTCTCGAGCTGCGCGATGCTCATCTCCCGGGAGGCGTGGAACCGAACCGGCTCGTTCGACGAGCGCCTGGCGGGCCACCACGACGACCTCGATCTGTGCTGGCGAGCGCGGGTGGCCGGGTTCCGGGTCTTGATGACGCCGCTCGCCGTCGCACGGCATCTCGGAGCGAGCGCCAGCGGCGGGCGCGAGGTCGAGCACCGTCGCAGCCCTCGCTACTACGGGGAGCGGACGGCGCTCGCGGCGATGCTCAAGGATTACGGCGTCCTGACGCTCCTTTGGCTGTTGCCGCTGTACGCCGCGTTCGGCGTCGTGCGGCTCATCGCGCTCGGTGTCTCGCGTCGGTTCGAGGACGCCTTCGACCTGATCCGCGCCTGGAGCTGGAACCTCCTCCACCTGCCGAGCACGATCCGGCGGCGCGTCCGCGCCCAGTCCGTCCGTTCGGTCCGAGATCGCTCGGTCCGTCGGTTCATGGCCGGGGCGGTTCGGCTCCCACGATGGTTCGAGCGTGCCGAGGAGTTCCTCGACGAGGGGTTCGAGGAGCTCGACGCCGACGACGGAACCGAGCCGATCCGGCCGCTCCGTCGGCGAGCCGCGGCGATCGCGCTCGGCCACCCGGTCCTCCTCGCGTCGGTCATCGGCATCGCGCTCGGGGCGGTCGCGTTCCGGCACTTCGTCGGCCCCGACGCCGTGGCGGGCGGCGCCCTCCCCCTGTTCCCCCGCGCGGCCCACGAGTTCTTCGAGGAGCTGGTCTCCGGAGTCCGCACCACCGCGCTCGGCGGTCCCCAGCCCGCGAGCCCCGCCCTGGCGGTGCTCGGCGCGGCGACGTGGGTCTCCCTCGGCAACGCGGCGCTCGCCCAGAAGCTCGTGATGGCGTTGCTCCCGCCGATCGCGGCGATCCTCGCCTACCGCTCGTTCGCCCGTCAGACGGCGCGGCCCGGTACGGCCGTCGCCGGCGCGTCCGCGTATGTCCTGTCGTCGGCGGTGCTCTGGGCGTTCTCAGATGGCCGCCTCGGCCTCCTCGTCGCGCTCGCCGCGCTGCCGGTCGTGTGGGATCGCCTTGACGGCTCCTTCCGCCGGCGGAGCCCCGAGCGGCCGTTCCGGTTCGGCGTCGGGCTCGGTGTGGCCACGGCGTTCGCGATCGCGTTCGAGCCGGGGTTCCTGCTGCCGATCGCGATCGCGGCGCTCGTGCACCTGCTGTTCGGACGGGGGCGTGCTCGAGGCGCCGCGCTCTCGCTCCTCGGCGCCGGCATCGCCGCGTTGCTCGCGTTCCCGATCGTCCGCGAGATCGTCGCCTCGCCCGGAGAGACGTTGTCCTCGTTCATCGGACCCTCCGACCCGTGGACCGTCCTGCGTCTGTCGCCCGGCGCGGCGCCAGGCTCCTGGATGGCCGCCGGTTTCCTGCCGACCGCCGCCGTGATCTGTTTCGCCGCGGTCGAGCGCGAGCAACGCGGTCGCGCGTGGCGCGGCATGCTCCTGATGGTCTCCGGGATCGGACTCGCGTGGGCGTCGGCGAACGGGTTCCTCCCAGCGTGGGCGACCAACGCACCTGCCTACCTGATCGCATCTGCGTTCGCGGCGGCCGCGGTGATCGCCTACGGCGCGCCCGCGCTGGTCGCCGGTCTCGAACGGCGCGCCTTCGGGATCCGCCAGATCGGCGCGGCGCTCCTGACCGTCGTGCTGGTGGTCGGTCTCGGCAGCCAGGCTCTCCAGGCCGCGCTCGCCGAGTGGTCGGTCCGACCGAACGGTCTGCCGCCGGCGTGGCCGGTGGTGGACGGGAGCGCCCCCGGGGAGTTCCGGATCCTGTGGCTCGGCGCACCGCGCGGCGACGCGTTCCCGTCGCCCGGGGGAGACCCGATCGGGATCCTTCCCGCGGGCGACGCGAGCGTCCGGTACTCGATCACCGACCGCCACGGCGCGACCGCGCTCGACATCGGACGTGGTGAGCGCGGGGAGGGCTACGACTACCTCACGACGGCGCTCGACGCGGTGCTCGAGGGCGAGGCGGGCCACGGCGGCTCGTTGCTCGCACCGCTCGGGATCCGCTTCGTCGTCGCCGGAGCAGGCGATCTGCCCGCGAGCGTCCGCTCACGCCTCGACGCCCAGGTCGACCTCGACCGCGTCCCCGCCGGCGGCCTCACGATCTACCGGAACGCGGCCGCCTTGCCGACGGCGTTCCTCGTGACGGACGACGCGGCGCTCCCGCCGGAGACCGCCGCGCTCGAGGAGATCGCCGTCCGAGGCGACGGCGGCGTCGAGCGCGTCGGGCCGCCCGGGGCCGCTTCCCTGCGGCTGTCGGACGCCGGTGTCGTCGTCGTGGGGGACCAGTACGACCA
>DASPIF010000020.1:0-2815 GCA_035629255.1 Actinomycetota bacterium
CCCCGTCTCGGCGAACTCGAGGTGCTCGTCGATCGACGTGCCTCCGAAGCGCTCGAGCAGCAACTGCTCGAGCCGGCGACCGACGTCGGCGGTGTAGCGATCCCGCGGCAATGCGACGAGGATCGAGACCCCGCGACCGTAGAGATCGCGGCGGACGAAGACGCGAACGTGCTGCTGCTCCTGCAGGGCGAGGAGCGACATCACGTTCGCGCGGAGCTCGTCGGCGGAGGCGGCGAACAGCTCGTCCTTCGGGAACGACTCGAACGTCGACACGACCGCCTTGTAATCGTGCGAGCCCGGCACGAGATCCTCGAGCTCGAGGATCCGTCGCAGCTTGCTCCCGATCAACGGCGTCCTGCCGGCGGGCTCCGAGTACGCCTTGGTGGTGAAGAGTCCGACCATCCGCGCCTCGCCGACGATCCGGCCGTCCTCGGACACCTTCCGGACACCGATGTAGTCCATCCGGGAGCGGCGGTGGACGGTCGAGGGCCGGTTGGTCTTGGAGTAGATCAGGAGGTCGCCGCCCTCGATCCGCAACCGGAGGTTCGGCTCGATCGTCGACAGCGGCACGGGCTGCTCGTACGCCGACCACTCCGCCTTCGCGAGGATCCCGAGGCCGCTGCCCGGCACGATCGCGAGCGCGCGGCCGCCGGCGGAATCCACCAGGTGGTACTCGCGGTACCCGAGGAACACGAAGTTGTCGTCGAGCAGCCATTCCAGGAACGCGACCGCGTCGGCGATCTCCTCCTCGCCGTAGAGCGGCGCGCCGGCCTCGGCGATCGCGATCATCCGGCGAGCGGCCTCCTGCATCGCATCGAAGTCCCGCACCGCGAGGCGCACGTCACCGAGGACGTTGCGGATCGCGTGCTCGAGGTCCGCGGCCTCCGCGGATGAGAGGCGCCGGCCGAGCTCGAAATGCATCACGGACTCGCGCGCGCGCGCGTCCTTCGCGTGCGTCACGCGAGCGATGCGTCCGTCGTCGGCACGTTCGATCCCGACGACGGGATGGAGCACGCGGCCGACGGTGATCCCCCGCGACTCGAGCTCGAGGTTGACGGAATCGAACAGGAACGGTGAGTCGACGGCGTTGGTCTGCAGGACCGAGCCCGGTGTCGCGTACCCCTCGGTCTCGACGGTCGGGTCGAACACGCGGACGGCCACGTCCTCCGGGCCCCGGCGGTCAGCCAGGTCGAACGCCGAGACGACGACCCCGGCGAGCTCGTCCTCGGGCATCTCGGCGACGTCGGCGGTCGACAACCGACGCGTGAAGACGCGCGCGAACGCGGCGACGGCATCGGCGCGGTCCGGCGCGACCTTGCCGGCCGCCAGGTCCGCGAGACGCTCCAGCGGCGACCGATCGACGGAGGTCTCGGCCTCGTCCGTCGCGCTCACACGTAGCATCGTACCCGTGCGGACAGGCACGGCCTGACGTGCGTGCGGACCTCGGAGGCTTCACCCGGACGCCGTGCGTACCGAGGGTAAGAGGAGGAGCCGGCCCCGCCGGCGATGCCGCCATGGTCGACGTACGTGCGAACCCCGAGGCCGCGCCGGAGGCGCCCGAGCTGCGCTCGGTCGCCCAGCTGCGGTTCCTGCACGCGCTGGCCCTGCGGTTGAACGCGCTGGACGACACGCAGGCGATCGGCGAGGCCATCACCGGCGAGCTCCGCTCGCTGATCGACTACCACAACTGTCGGATCTACCTGCTCCAGCCCGACGGCAGGACGCTGTGGCCGATCGCCTTCCGTGGCTCCCTCGGCGAGTACGAGGACGAGACGATCGACGAGCTCGTGACCGAGGTGGGCGAGGGCGTGACCGGTCACGCCGTCGCGACGGGCGAGACCTACTACGCGCGCGACGCGGTGAACGACCCGCTCGCGGTCCAGATCGACGGCACCGAGGACATCGACGAGTCGATCCTGTGTGTCCCGATGCGCGTCGGCGACCACGTGAACGGCGTGATCGTTCTGTCGAACCTCGGCGTCGACCAGTTCGACGACGAGGACGTCCGGGTGATGGAGGTGCTGGCGTCACACTCCGCCGTGGCGTTCGAGAACGCGCGTCTGCTCCAGCAGGAGCGAGACGCGGCGGAGATGGCGTCCGCCCTCCTCGGGTTGTCGCAGGCCCTGACGGGCGCGCGCGACACGGCCACGGTGCTGGAGCGGGCCGTCGCCGCGGTCCCGACCTTGCTCGACGGATCGCTCGTCGCCGCGTTCGTCCGCGACCCTTCGACCGGTGTCTTCCGGCTCCACGCGCACCGCGGCATCGGCGCCCGGACGCTCGACGCGCTGCGCGAGATCCCCGGCGAGGTCGGGAGACCGCTGCTGGCGTCGCTCGACGATCCGTTCGTGCTCCCGGCGGAGACGGCAGCGGCGCTGCCACCGGAGTACCTCCTGTGGGACGAGCCGCGGCCCGCGCTGGTCATCCCGATCGCCTGGGATCCCGACGGCCTCGCGGTGCTCGTGACGGTCGCGAGCTCGTCCACCGACACGTACGACGAGCGGTCCTTGTCGCTGGCGCGCGGGATCCGGGACATCGCGTCGCTGGCGCTCGGGAGCGCACGCCGCGTCCACGAGCTCGAGCGGTTCCACGAGCTCGTCGAGAGCCTCGACGCGATCTTCTGGGAGGCCGACGCCGAGGGCCTGCGGTTCACGTTCCTGTCGCGGCGGGCCGCGCTCGTCCTCGGGCGGACGACGGAGGATCCGGAGCTCCGGACGTGGGGGGACCACGTTCACCCCGACGATCTCGAACGCGTCCTCGCGCAGCTTCGAGATGCCGTCGACGGCGCGCCCAACGACGTGAGCCTCGAGTACCGCGC
>DASPIF010000021.1:0-6912 GCA_035629255.1 Actinomycetota bacterium
CGTCCCGAGCGGATCATCCGCTACAAGGACTGACGGGGCGCCCGATGAGCGACGCACCGCTGGCGGCGAGGATGCGGCCGCGGTCCTTCGACGAGTACGTCGGCCAGCCGCACCTGATCGGCCCCGGCAAGACCCTCACGAGGTTGGTCGAGAGCGGGCACCTCCCCTCGATCATCCTCTGGGGCCCGCGGGGACCGGGAAGACGACGCTCGCGCACCTCCTCGCGGACGCGGTGGGCGGCGAGCTCGTGCAGCTCTCGGCGGTCTCCTCCGGGGTCGCCGATGCGCGCAAGGTGATGGAGCGCTCCCGCGGCGGGCTCTTCCGCACGATCCTGTTCGTCGACGAGGTCCACCGGTGGTCGAAGGCACAGCAGGACGTCCTCCTCCCAGCGGTCGAGGACGGCACCATCACGCTGATCGGGGCAACCACCGAGAACCCGTACTTCTCCCTCGTCACGCCGCTGCTGTCGCGCACGATCCTGCTCCGACTCGAGCCGCTGACCGATGAGGACCTCCGCGCGCTGCTGACGCGTGCGCTGACGGACGTGGACCGCGGGCTCGGGCGCCACGGCGTGCGCGCGACCGACGAGGCGCTCATCCATCTGGTCGGCGTCGCCGGGGGAGACGCGCGGATCGCCCTCACGGGGATCGAGGCAGCCGTCCTCGCGGCGCGCGCCGCCGGCGAGACCGAGCTCACGCTCGCGCGGACGTCCGACGCGGTCCAGAAGAAAGCGATCGTCTACGACCGTCAGGGCGATGCGCACTACGACGTGATCTCGGCGTTCATCAAGAGCATCCGAGGCTCGGATCCCGACGCCGCTGTGTTCTGGCTCGCCCGCATGATCGAGGCCGGCGAGGATCCGCGGTACATCGCGCGGCGGATGATCGTCCACGCGAGCGAGGACATCGGCCTCGCGGATCCCGGGGCGCTGCTGGTCGCGGATGCCGCGGCGCACGCGGTGGAGTACGTGGGACTGCCGGAGGCACGGCTCAACCTCGCGCAGGCGGCGATCTACCTCGCCCGGGCCCCGAAGTCGAACAGCGTGTACCTCGCGATCAACGCCGCCACCGAGGATGCGGCGTCGGCGGACCCGGTCCCGTTGCACCTGCGCGACGCGAGCTCGCCGACGGGACGGAAGCTCGGGCACGGGAAGGGCTACCGCTACCCCCACGACTATCCCGGGCACCGCGTCGACCAGGAGTACCGGCCGCAGCGATTCGAGGGCAAGCGGTATTACGAACCCTCCGGCGAAGGAGAGGACGCGGCGGACGTTCCCTCGGAAGGCTGAGGCCGAGACGCCTCGGTATCATCGCCTCGCCCACCTCGACCGGTGACGGACCGTCGCCTCGAGATCGCCATCACGGAGCAGGAGGCACGGACATGGTCGCAGCGCTCGACGGCGGAGACATCGCCCTGATCGTCCTGTCGGCGTTCTGGGGCCTGCTCGTCCTGTTCCTGTGCATCGTCCTCCTGAACACGTTCCGCGTGCTCGAGTCGACCAAGATGCTGATCGACGGGATACGCGAGGAGACGATCCCGTTGATGCGCGAGGTCAAGACCTCGGTCGAGAAGACGAACCGCGAGCTCGATCGGGTCGACGGCATGCTCGTGGCCGGTGGCGAGATCGTCGGCCGCGTCCAGCGGATCGCCGGGCTCGTCGAGCAGGCGGTCTCGAGCCCGCTCACCAAGCTGATCGGGATCGGCGCGGGACTGCGGGGCGCGGCGAGCCGGTTCCGCGGGGGCAAGACCTAGCGGATGCGAAGGATCTTCTGGCTCGCCCTGGGTCTCGGCGCCGGTGCCGCCGGTGCCGTGATGTCGATGCGCTTCCTCAAGAAGCAGAGCAAGCGCGTCGCGCCCGCCACGCTCGCGCGCGAGGCCAAGGGCGGGATCATGGACGTCGCGAAACTGTTCTCCGAGTCGATCGCCGAGGGCAAGCGAGCGATGGCGGAGAAGGAGGACGAGCTCCGGCATCCGTCCGACGCGCCACGCTGACCGGCCGCGCGAGACCCCGTCGGTAGACTCCGCGGCATGCAGGGTCGGGACATCCGTGAGTCGTTCCTCCGCTTCTTCGAGGAGCGCGGCCATCGCCGCGTCGCCTCGTCCTCGCTGATCCCGCCGCCCGAATCGGGACTGCTGCTGACGAACGCCGGGATGAATCAGTTCATCCCGTACTTCCTCGGCCACGCGCAGGCACCCTTCCCACGTGCGACGACGTGTCAGAAGTGCTTCCGCGCGAACGACATCGAGAACGTCGGCCACACGGCGCGGCACCTGACGCTGTTCGAGATGCTCGGGAACTTCTCGTTCGGGGACTACTTCAAGGACGACGCCGTCCGGTGGGCCCACGAGCTGGTCACCGAGGTCTACGGCATCGAGCACGACCGCCTGTGGGTGACGGTCTACGAGAGCGACGAGGAGGCCGTCGCGTCGTGGGACGCCGTCGGCATCCGCGACGAGCGGGTCGTCCGCCGTGGCCGGTACGACGAGCACGGGGAACCGGCCAACTTCTGGTCGACGCACGCCGCCGGACCCGCCGGTCCGTGCTCGGAGATCTTCGTCGACCGGGGTGAGCGGTTCGGATCCGACGGCGGTCCCGACGTCGACGAGGAACGGTTCGTCGAGATCTGGAACCTCGTGTTCATGCAGGACGAGGTCGACGCTCACGAGACGATCGTCGCCGAGCTGCCCGCGAAGAACATCGACACCGGATCGAGCCTCGAGCGCGTGGCGATGGTGCTGCAGGACAAGGACAACTACTTCGAGACCGATCTGATGCGTCCGCTGCTGGAGATCGTCGAGTCGCTCTCCGGCCGGACGCACGGGCGCGACGAGCGCGCCGACGTCTCGCTCAAGGTGATCGCGGAGCACGGCCGTGCAACGACGTTCCTGATCGCGGACGGCGTCCAGCCTTCGAACGAAGGCCGGGGGTACCTCCTGCGTCGGATGCTCCGACGGGTGGTGAGCCACGCCCGGCGGCTCGGGACCCGGGGCGACGTGATGCCGGCGCTCGTCGGGCGGACCGTCGAGCTCTTCGGCGACGCGTACCCGGAGCTCGTCGAGAACCGCGCGTACGTCGAGCAGGTCGCGAGCTCGGAGGAGGAGCGGTTCGCCGCCACGCTCCGGCAAGGGATGGGCCTCCTCGAGGACGAGGTCGGCCGCGCGGGCGGCGCGGGACGGCTCGGGGGCGACGTCGTGTTCAAGCTGCACGACACGTTCGGCTTCCCCAAGGAGCTCACGCGCGAGCTCGCGGAGGAGTCGGGGCTCGAGATCGACGAGGATCGGTTCGACGCGTTGATGCAGGAGCAGCGCGAGCGCGCGAAGCGGTCGGCGAAGAAGGGCCGCGCGGAGGAAGAGCTCGCCGCCGTCGCCGCGGAAGCCGGGAGGACGTCGTTCGTCGGGTACGAGGGGCTCGACGCGGACGGTCGCGTCGTGGCGATCCTCGGGGAGGCGGGTGGGATCGAGGTCGCCCAGGAAGGCGACGAGGTGCGTTTCGTCCTGGACCGCACCCCCTTCTACGCCGAGTCCGGCGGCCAGGTCGGCGACCAGGGGGTCGTCCGTACGTCGACCGGGGCGATCACTGTCGTCGATGCGCAGTACGGGCCGGGGGACGTGATCGTGCACCGCGGCGTCGTCGACGCCGGTGAGATCCGTCGGGGCGACGACGCCCACGGTGAGGTCGATCCGGATCGGCGCGAGTCGACGACGCGCGCTCACACCTCGACCCACATCGTGCACTGGACGCTCAAGCATTTGCTCGGCGAGCACGCCCGGCAGGCCGGCTCGCTCGTCCAGCCCGGCCGGCTGCGGTTCGACTTCCCGCATCACTCGGGGGTGCCGCTCGACGTGCTCGAGCAGGCCGAGGAGCTCGCGAACGCGAAGGCCTCGAGCGACGACCAGGTGATGATCTACGAGACGACGTTCGAGGAGGCGAAGAACCAGGGCGCCGTCGCGCTCTTCGGCGAGAAGTACGGCGACTTCGTGCGCGTCGTCGAGGTCGGGGAGTACTCGATCGAGCTGTGCGGCGGGACGCACGTCCACCACACCGGCCACATCGGGATGATCCGGATCCTCCATGAAGGCTCGATCGGCGCCGGGATGCGCCGCGTCGAGGCGGTCGTCGGTCCGGACGCGATCCGCGAGATCAACCTCGAGCGCGAGTGGCTCCGCGCCGTCGCCCAGGCGCTCGGTACGGACCCGGCGCGGGCGGCCGAACGAGCCGGACAGCTGGTCGAGCGCGTGAAGCGGATCGAGAGCGAGCAGGGCAAGCGCGCGAAGGAGCAGCAGCGGGCGCAGGCGGGCGACATCGCGGCCGCCGCCCGCGACGTCGAGGGCGCGCGCCTCGTCACGAGCACGCTCGACGCCGGCGCCGACGTCCTGCGTCCGCTCGCCCAGGACGTCGCGAACCGTCTCGAGCACGAAGGCGGCGCTGCGGTGGTCCTCGGGAGCGCCAGCGGCGGGAAGGCCCTGCTCGTCGCCGCGGCCTCGAGGAACCTGATCGGCCGTGGCGTCTCCGCGCCCGACCTCCTCGCGCCCGGGGCCACGGTCGTGGGCGGTGGCTCGGGCGGCAAGCCGGGGCTCGCGTTCTCGGGGGGACCCAACGGCGACCGACTCGAGGAGGCCGTGGCCACGATCGAGCAGCGCCTCAAGGAGCTCCTCGCGGCGCGTGACTGAACGGGGCCGCGTGCTGGGGCTCGACCTCGGTGACGCGCGCATCGGCGTCGCGATCAGCGATGACCGGGGCCGCCTCGCCCTCCCGATCGGGACCGTGCGCACCGGCGCGCCGGCCGACGTGAAGGCGATCGCCGAGATCGTCCGAGAGCGGGAGGTCGCGCGCGTCGTCGTGGGGCACCCGCTGTTGCTCTCCGGCGATGAGGGGGAGCGTGCCCACCTGGCGGAGCGGTTCGCCGACGCGCTGCGCTCCGTCCTTCCGGTCCCCGTCGAGCTGCACGACGAGCGGTTGTCGACGGTCGAGGCCGATCGCGCACTTCGTGCCACCGGCGCCTCGGGGCGCGAGCGACGTCGCACCGTCGACGCCTCGGCGGCCGCGGTGATCCTGCAAGCGTTCCTCGACGCGCGGGCCTAGACCGGCCACGCCTCGGGCGGTCGCGCAGGCGCCGCTATGCTGCGCCTCCATGCAGGACGCCCCGCCGCAGACCGGACGGCATCGCGCACGCCGCCCCCACTGGGGCCTCCGGATCTCGCTCGTGCTGCTCCTCCTGATCGCCGGCTCCGGGTTCGCCGCGATGCGCTACTACGACTGGTGTCAGGAGGCGTCCGGACCCAAACGTCCAGTGACGTTGGAGGTGGCCGAGGGGACGAGCGGGTCCGAGATCGTCGACGCGCTCGCCGAGCGCGAGGTCGTGCGGTGCGCCCTCGTCTCGAAGTGGCTGCTCCGCCAGGGCGACCACGAGGGCGACTTCCGAGCGGGCTCGTTCCAGCTCACGACGAACATGACGCCCGAGAAGGCGTTCGAGGTGCTCACCGCGCCGCTCAAGGACGTGCCGGTCGTCCGCCTCACGATCCCCGAGGGCTATCGCCTCACCCAGATCGCCGAGCGGGTCGCCGAGGACGTCGGGATCCCCGAGCGCCGCTTCCTCGGGGCCCTCGAGGAGGGCGGATACGCCCTGGAGCCGTACCTGCCGCCGGACGCCGAGAGCATCGAGGGCTTCCTCTTCCCAGAGACGTACCAGTTCGCCAAGCGCGGGACGACGCCCGACGACGTGATCCGGCGCTTGCTCGACCAGTTCGCGACCGAGGCCGAGGCGTTGGACTGGAGCGTCGCGGAGGCGCTCGGCGTCACGCCGTACGAGGTCGTGATCGTCGCCTCGATGATCGAGAAGGAGGCCGCGCTCGACGAGGAACGTGCGCTGATCGCGGGGGTGATCTACAACCGGCTCGGGCTCGACATGCCGCTCGGGATCGATGCGACGCTGCTCTACGCGGATCCCACTCCCGATGGCCAGCTCTCGTTCTCGGACCTCGAGACCGATACGCCGTACAACACGAGGATCCGCGTCGGGCTGCCCCCCACGCCGATCGCGAGTCCCGGGCGCGCGTCGCTCGCCGCCGCGCTCGCCCCCGAGGACACGGAGTTCCTCTATTACGTCCTGTGCGGCGAGGACGGTCACCACGAGTTCGGGCGGAGCCTCCAGGAGCACGAGGCGAACCGAGTCACCTGCGACGAGTAGTGGCCGGCCCCGATCCGATCACCGGGACCACGAGGGTCGTCGGCGTGATCGGCTGGCCCGTCCACCACAGCCTCTCGCCGGTGATCCACAACGCGGCGTTCGCCGCCCTCGGTCTCGATCTCGTCTACGTGCCGATGCCGGTCGCGCTCGAGCGGGTCGCGGAGGCGGTCGCCGGCTTGCGGGCGCTCGGCGTCGCGGGCGCGAACGTGACCATGCCGCACAAGGAGGCCGTCGCCGACGTCGTCGACGAGCGGACGCCCGACGCCGGGCTCCTCCGCGCGGTCAACACCGTCGTCGTTCAGTCCGAGGCGCTGGTCGGACACAACACCGATGCGCCCGGGTTCGAGCGCTTCCTCCTCGACGACCTCGGGGTCGACGCCGGAGGACGTCGTGCGCTCGTGTTCGGCGCGGGGGGCGCGGCTCGCGCGTGCGTGCTCACGCTCGCGCGGATGGGGGCGGCGTCCGTCAGCGTGGTCGTCCGTTCGCCCGAGCGAGCTGAGCCCGCCCGGATGCTCGCCGAGGACGTCGGCGCTCGCTTCGAGGTCCTCGCGTTCGACGCGGTCGAGGATGCCGAGGCGGACATCCTCGTCAATGCCACGCCTCTGGGCGCCCGCGGCGAAGAGCTTCCGTTACCCCGTCTGGGTGCGACCACGGTCGGGGTCGACCTCCTCTACCGGCCGACCACGACGCCGCTCCAACGCCGGATCCACGACGCCGGCGGGAG
>DASPIF010000022.1:0-2924 GCA_035629255.1 Actinomycetota bacterium
CACCGGCCGTCACCAATCCTCCGATGTAGCCGAGCTCGATCACGCCGAGACCCCCGGGCGTCACCGGTAAGGCGCCGATCAAGCGCCCGAACGCGAACACCGCGAGCACCTGTAGCGTCGAGACCTCCGCCTCCGATACGCCCACATGCCGGAGACACAGCAGCAGGACGATCCACAAGGCGAGGTGCGACACGACCGTGGTCAGCGTCAGCGGGATCCAGCGGACGCCCAGGAAGGCGATCGTCCGGGCACGGAACTCGACGGCCTGCGCCCCCCACGTCGTCACGGCGGGCTTCTCGAGCAGCCTCCGGACCCACGACACGATCGCGCCGAGCCGGTCCCCGATGCGGCTCGCGAACGTCGATCTCCACAACACGAGCGCGAACGACGCGATCGCGACGGCGAGGACGCCGAGGCCGATCGACGACGCGACGATCAAGGCGCCTGTCGCTTGCCCCGCGATCGCGAGCGCCCCGAGGGCGAGGATCGGGAGCCCCAGCTTCATGAAGACGTTCCAGATGCCGGTCACGCCGACGTAGAGCGCGACGTCCTTGCCGTCGAAACCCCACGAACGCAGCATCGAATAGGTCAGCCCGACGGCGACGGCGCCACCGGCGGGCAGCGTGTTCGCGACGGACGTCGTCGTCTGGGTGACGACCGCGGCCTGCCAGAAACCGAGTCCCGGCAGTGCCGACATGTTCTGGAGCCAGTACGTGATCAGGTTCGCGAGGGTGGCGACGACGAGCGTCACGATCTCGACCAGCGAGAGATCGGCGAGCGTGTCGGCGACGGCCGAGTAATCGGCGATCCTCGGGATCGCGAACGCGAAGATCCCCACGACGATCGCGAGCGAGATGACCGCTTGCACGACGCGCCTCGTCGTCGACCCGCGCGCCCTCGGCGCGGCGTCTCCCGCCGTCGCCGCGGCCTCGCCCCGGTCGGTCATCGCGCGAGTATGACCTCGGGCCGGGCCTTCGCCCCCACGTCACGGTAGATCCCGATCAGTCGCCCGTCCGGGCCGTGGACGGAGTACGGCCCCTCGATGCCGGCGGGAGCGAGGATCGATCCGTGGCCGGCGGCGATCGCCTCGTCCTCAGCGAGCGCCAACTGCGGCAGGTGCGCCACCGCCCGCTCGATCGGCAGGGGCTCGCGTAGCCCGTCGATCCCGACCGCGTCCTCGACCCGGTAGGGCCCGATCGCGGTCCGGCGGAGCGAGGACAGGTGGGCGCCCGACCCGAGCCCCCGTCCCACGTCGGCGAGCAGCACGCGCACGTACGTACCGCCCGAACACGTCACGGAGAAACCGATCTCGGGTGGTTCGAACGCCGTCAACGAGAACGCGTGCACCTGGATCGCCCGTTCGTCCGCCTCGAGATCCTCACCTGCTCGCGCCGCCTCGTACAGCTTGCGTCCGCCCACCTTGACCGCCGAGTACGCGGGTGGGCGCTGCATCGACGGACCGATCATCGCCGCGAACGCGGCCTCGACGTCCTCGCGCCGCAACGACACGTCGTGGGTCGCGACGATAACTCCGTCGGCGTCCAGCGTGTCCGTCTCGACGCCGATCACCGCCGTGCCCTCGTACGACTTGGGGAGGTCCCCGAAGAACCGCAGGAGCCGGGTGGCGCGTCCCACACCGACGAGCAACAGTCCCGTCGCCATCGGGTCGAGCGTCCCGGCATGTCCCACCTTGCGGGTTCCGAACGCGCGCCGAGCCACGTCGACGACGTCATGGGACGTCATCCCCCTCGGCTTGTCGACGAGCGCCAGCCCTTCGGGCGCGTCCATCAGCGGGAGGCTATCCCTGCGGGCCGCGTCAGATCCGGACGACATCCTCACGCAGCGCGGCCGTGATCGCCTCGACGGTCTCGCCGAGGCCGCCCGTCGACGTGTAGCCCGCCGCCAGACGGTGGCCGCCACCGCCGAAGGCCGAGGCGACCGCGGCGACGTTGTGATCGCCCTTGGACCGCAGGCTGACCTTGAAGCGTCCGTCGCCCTGCTGCTTGAGGACGGCGGCGACGTCGGCCTCGCGCGCGGTGCGGATCACGTCGATCAGGTCGTCGGCCTCGCCACCGCCGATCCCCGCGGAGACGAGATCCGATCGGAGCAGGTACGTCCACACCAGATCGGCGTCCTCGTCGAGGACGACGCGATCGAGCGCGACGGCGAGCAGTCGCAGGTACCCCAGCGAGTTGTCTTCGTACAACGCCTGGACGAGGCGCGTGTGGTCGAACGGGAACTCGCGCAGCCGTGCCGCGACGCGGATCGTGTCAGGGGTGACGGCCTGGTACTGGAAGCGCCCAGTGTCGGTGACCAGGCCCGCGTACAGGCAGGCCGCGGTGTCCGCACCGATGACGCCGCCGAGCCGCTCGAGGAGTCGCCACACCACCTCGCAGGTCGAGCTCGCATCCGGGTCGATCAACGGCACCGAGCCGAGCCCCTCGTTGCTCACGTGGTGATCGATCCAGATGAGGTGCTTCGCGCGCAGGGCCGGCGGCGCGAGCATCCCCAGCCGGTCGATCGACGCCACGTCACACGTCACCGCCACCGCCGGGTCCTTGGGGAACGCCGACGGCGGGACCAGCGCGTCGGCGCCGGGGAGGACCGCGATCCATCGAGGCGGCTCGAACGGCTCGTTGGGGAACGAGCAGATCGTCTCCTTCCCCATGGTTCGGAGGTGGTTCGACAGACCCAGCATCGACCCGAGGGCATCGGGGTCCGGGTTCACATGACACGCGAGCGCCACCGATGTCGCTTCGCGCAGGATCGTCGCCGCACGGTCCAGCCGTTCGTTCACGCCCACCCCTGCTCGTCCCGATGCAGCCTCTCGATCAGCTGCTCGATGCGGTTCGCCGAATCGATCGAGACATCCTCCTCGAACTCGAGGTCCGGCAGCACCTTCAGCCGGACCTGGCGGCCGATCA
>DASPIF010000023.1:0-3437 GCA_035629255.1 Actinomycetota bacterium
GCTCGTGAGGGCGGCCTTGACGGCCCGTGTGGCCGCGGGGGCGTCGGCGCCCCTGGCGATCACCACGACGTCGGGCGTCGACGCCGGCGACCGAGCGATCATGCGGAGGGCATCGTCGACCTCGGCGTGCGCGCCGACGAACGACAGGTCGGAGGAGCGCTCGATCTCGACGAGCGCGCCTCGATCGCGCCCGAGATCGCCGATCACGAGCACACTGATCACCACGGTCGGGTCCATCACGTCCGCGAGATGCATCGGCGGTCGCGGCTCGAGACCTGAGCGCGCGGGTCGCGGAGGGCGCACGTGGGCGTCGCTCTAGACTGCTCGGACGTGATCTGTCCCGTCTGCGGCGAGCGCAACCCCGAGCACGCCCGGTTCTGCCTGCGATGTGGCGCTCCGTTGTCCGCGAGCGGTCGACGCGACGAGGAGCGCAAGCTCGTCACGGTCCTGTTCTGCGACCTCGTGGGGTTCACCGCTCGATCGGACCGCGCCGACCCCGAAGACGTTAAGGCGACCCTGCGCCCGTACCACGCGGCGATCACCCGGGTCTTCGACGGCTTCGGCGCGACGCTCGACAAGTTCGTCGGGGACGGCGTGCTCGGCATCTTCGGGGCCCCGACCGCCCACGAGGACGACGCCGAGCGCGCGATCCGTGCCGCCTTCCGGATCCAGCGAGAGATCGCGGCCCTGAACGAGGCCGCCCCCGACCGCCCGCTGGCGGTCCGGATCGGCATCGACACGGGGGAAGCCGTGGTCGCGGTCGGGCCCGGCCCGCAGGTCGGCGAGCGCGTCACCGGGGAGGTGCTGACGCTCGCCGCGCGGCTCGAGGCCCTCGCCCCCGTCGGCGGGATCGCCGTCGGCGAGGCGACCCGGCGCGCGACGCTCGACCGCTTCCGGTTCGAGCCGATCGACTCGGGCGGCCTGCATGCGTGGGTGCCCTCCGAGCTCTCGCGGCTCATCCGGGAGCGGCCCAACACCCCCTTCGTCGGGCGATCGGAGGAAGCGTCCCTGTTGCGGGCGACGTACCGACGGGTCGCCGGCGAGCACTCGGTGCAGCTCGTCACGGTGATCGGCGAGCCGGGCGTGGGCAAGAGCCGACTGCTCCAGGAGTTCGCCGAGTACCTCGACGGCCAGCCCGAGCTGATCCGCTGGCGGCAGGGACGGTGTCTGCCCTACGGCGACGGCGTCGGGTTCTGGCCCTTGTCGGAGATCGTGAAGACCGAGGCCGGGATCCTCGAGTCCGATGCCCCCGAAACGACCCAACGCAAGCTCGCGCGATCGGTCGAGACGCTGATCGAGGACCCGACGGAGCGGGACTGGATCGTCGCGCGGCTCGCGCCGCTCGCCGGCATCGGCGAGATCGGCGGGACGAGCGATCGCGGCGAGAGCTTCACCGCATGGCGTCGCTACGTCGAGGCGATGGCGGCACAACACGCGTTGGTCGTCGTGTTCGAGGACCTGCACTGGGCGGACGATGCGCTCCTCGAGTTCATCGATCACGTCCTGTCGCGCTCGTCCGGTCTGCCGATGTTGATCCTGTGCGCCGCTCGGCCCGAGCTGTTCGAACGCGCGCCGGGCTGGGGCGGTGGCAAGCGGAACGCGCTGTCGATCACGATCCCGCCGCTGTCCGAGTCCGAGACGGCGATGCTGATCTCGGGGCTGCTCGACCAGGCCGTCCTGCCGGCCGAGACCCAGCGCGCGTTGCTCGAGCGCGCCGGCGGCAACCCGCTGTACACCGAGGAGTTCGTCCGGATGCTCGTCGACCGCGGCATCTTCGAACGGAACGAACGGACGATGCGGCTCGCCCCCGGCGTCCGGATCCCGGTGCCCGAGTCGATCCAGGCGATCATCGGCGCGCGGCTCGACACGATCCCCCGCGAGACGAAGTCCTTGCTCCAGGACGCGTCGGTGATCGGACGCACGTTCTGGGCGGGCGCGCTCGGGGCGATGAGCGGCGGGGACGACGCCGAGGTCCGCGAGCGCCTGCACGAGTGCGCGCGGCTCGAGCTGATCCGCTCGATCCGGTCGTCGTCGATCGAGGGGGACGACGAGTACGCGTTCTGGCACATCCTCGTCCGCGACGTCGCGTACGCGCAGATCCCGCGAGCCGACCGCGCGTCGAAGCATCGCGCGTTCGCCGACTGGTTGCGGATGGTCGCCGGATCGCGGCTCACCGACCAGGCCGAGGTGCTCGCGCATCACTACGGCGAGGCGTACGCGTACGCGGCGTCGGTCGCCGCGCCCGACGCGGACGAGATCCGCGAGCAGACGATCATCGCGCTGCTCCGCGCCGGCGACCGGGCACAACGCCTCGACGCGCGGTCGGCCGAGCGACACCTCCGGCGGGCGGTCGACCTCCTGCCACCCGACCATCCGGCGCGCGGCGGCGCGCTCGTCCAACTCGCCGACACCGAGATCTCGGTCGGCTCGCTCGCGGAGGCGCGCGATCACTTCGACGAGGCGATCGCGCTGTTCGCCGCGGCCGGCCACGACGCCGCGCGGGGCGGCGCGATGGCGATGAAGACGCGCGCGCTGCATCGCCTCGGCAAGCTCCGCGAGGGCGAGCGACTGCTCGAGGAGGCGATCGCGATCCTCGAACGGCAGCCGCCGGGTCCCGAGCTCGCGCGCGCGTACTCACGGATGGCGAGCCAGCAGCTGATGGCGGGGGCGTTCGAGTCGTGCAAGGACTACGGGTATCGCGCCCTCGAGCTGGCCGAGCGCCTGCATCTCGACGACGAGGTGGTGCGCGCGCGGCAGAACGTCGGCGCCGCCAGATGCGAGCTCGGCGACGCGGGCGGGCTCGCGGACCTGTGGCAGGCGCTCCGCGAGGGGACGGAGCTCGGGATCGGCGTCGGCACCGCGGTGTCGTACGGCAACCTCGCGTGGCAGCTGTGGTTGCTCGACGGCCCGCTGATCGCGCTCCAGGTGTGGGACGCCGCGCTCGAGTTCTCGCAGGTCCGCGGGTTCGTCAGCGAGGTCTATTGGGCCACGTGCGGGCGGATCGAGTGCCTGTTCGATCTCGGACGCTGGGACGAGGCGATCGAGCGTGCGCTCGAGGTCGAGGCGTGGGATCGCGAGGACGGCGGAGGGCAGATGCGCTCGTTCGCCGAGTTCTACCGCGCGAGCGTGCTGATGCGGCGCGGCGATCTGGCGTCGGCCGTCCTGCTCGAGGAGGAGTTCCTCCCCCGCGTCCGGTCGCTGCAGCGGGCGGAGTTCTGGGCGCCGGCGCTGTCGATCGCGGTTCTTCTCGAGCACCGGCGCGGTCACCACGCCGTCGCGAACGACCTGATCGACGAGTTCATCCGCGTGACCGAGGCGCACGACACCGCCCGCCTGCAGTTCCTCCCGGACGTCGCGCGGGTATGCGCCGCCCATGACCGGCTCGACGTCCTGGAGCGCCTCGTGAGCGACGAGCACCGCGTCCGCAACGAGCGCGG
>DASPIF010000024.1:0-4270 GCA_035629255.1 Actinomycetota bacterium
CGTCCCGAGATCCGAGCTCTCCTTGCGGCATCCGGCGCACCACGCGAGGTGGCGCTCGACGCGCGCGCGCTCCTCGTCCTCGAGCACGCCCACGGCGAACTCGGGCAGCAGGTCGCGCACCTCGAGACAGGTCAGCGTGGCGTCGGCGGTCATCACGGCCGTTCCTTGTCCTGGTTCGCGCGGCGCACCTTGATCAGCGCGGTCCGCAAGCGTGTCTTCACGGTACCGAGCGGGATCCCGTCCGCCTCTGCGATCTCGCGCGCGGTCAAGCCGCCGAAGTAGGCCCGCGCGAGGAGCCGCTTCTCGGCGTCCGAGAGCGACTCGAGCGCGCGGATCGCGGCGTCGCGCTCCATCAGGATCTCGTCCTCGTCGGCACCGACCACCTCGGGCATCTGGTCCACCAGCACCAGGTGCGGCCGCGTCACGCCGGTCTCGCGACGGAGCCGGTCGACCGCGAGGTTGTGCGCGATCGTCATCAGCCAGGTCGACAGCCGGCCACGGGTGGGATCGAAACGCGCGGCCTTGCGCCACGCGGCGAGGAAGACGTCCTGGGTCAACTCCTCCGCCGCCTCCGAGGAGCCGAGCAGCCGGAGCCCGAGCGTGAAGATCGGACGCGCGTACCGCGCGTAGAGCTGCCGCACCGCCTCTTCGTTGCCGGCAAGGAGTCCCTCCACGAGCTGCTGCTCCTCGCGAACGAGGAGCGGACCGTCGGGCCGAGCGTTCACCCGATCTCCTTCCCGGTATACGGCGTGGCCTCGCGTGCGGGCTTGTGGTTCACCGGACGTCCCATCATGCCACCTCTCCGAGCTCGTTCGACACCCTGACCTGCGGCGTTCGTGTGACGGAGGCCGAGGCGTTCGCGCTCGCGGTTCGTCGGCACCGGTGGGATGATTCGCGCATGGGCCCCCTTCGCCGCGTGCTCGCCCTCGTCTGCATCGCGCTCGGGTCCCTCGCGTTCGTCCCCGGCGTCGCGCGGGGGCAGAGCGACCTCGAGGGCGCGGTGGTCGAGATCCCGGTCACCGGCGTCGTCGATCCGTTCCTCGCCGACCACGTCCGCGGGACGATCGACGATGCCGAGACGCAGCGGGCGAGCGCGGTCCTGCTGCTGATCGACACCCCCGGCGGTCTCGGGTCCTCGATGCGCGGGATCACCGAGGCGATCCTGAACGCCGAGGTTCCGGTGATCGGCTACGTCTCCCCCAGCGGCGCGCGCGCCGCGTCCGCGGGGACCTTCATCCTCCTCGCCTGTCCGGTCGCCGCGATGGCGCCCGCCACGAACGTCGGCGCCGCGCATCCCGTCGGCCTCTCGGGCGCGATCGAGTCGGCCAAGGCGACGAACGACGCAGCCGCGTTCCTGCGCGATCTCGCCGAGACCCACGGGCGCGACGGCGACTGGGCCGAACGCGCCGTCCGGGAGTCGGAAAGCGTCGGCGCCAGCGAGGCCCTCGAGATCGGCGTCATCGACCTGATCGCGCCCGACACGACCGCGCTGCTCGACCGGATCGACGGGATGACCGTCACCGTGGACGGCGACCGCGAGGTCACGCTCGAGGTCGCCGGCGCGCCGATCCGCAGCGAGCGCCTCGGCGCGTTCCTCGGCTTCCTGCACGCGCTGCTCGATCCGAACCTCGCCTTCATCTTCTTCTGGATGGGACTCGCGCTGATCGCGATCGAGTTCTTCGTCCCCGGCGGCGTCGCGGGGACGATCGGCGGGCTGATGTTCATCGCGGCACTCGTGGCGCTCGGCTCGCTGCCGGTGCAGCTGATCGGGGTCGGGCTGCTCGTTGCGTCGATCGTCTTCTTCGTGCTCGAGATCCTCAACCCGGGCATCGGCGTGCCGACCGCAGGCGGGGTGATCTCGATCCTGCTCGGCGGCTGGTTCCTGTTCGACACGTCGGTGCCGGGCGTCCGCGTCTCCCCGTTCGTCATCGTCCCGGTCGCGGGCATCGCGGCCTTCTTCTTCCTCGTCGTCGTGCGCGCGGCGATGCGGCTGCGCCACCGTCAGGTCATCACCCGCGACGAGACGCTGCTCGGGCGCGAGGGCATCGTCGTCCGCGACCTCGGACCCCGCGGCGTCGTCCAGGTCGCATCGGAGGAGTGGACGGCCGACGCCGTGAGCGGGACGCCGCGGCGCGGTGAGCGCATCCGGGTCGTCGCGATGGACGGCGTGCGATTGAGGGTCGAACCCGTGGAGGATCCGGCGACCACGCCGGCCCCCGCAGGCGTTGAAGAGGTTGGACAGACCACAGGGGGGTCGACGACGTGATCGGACTCGCGATCGGAGCAGGGATCGTCCTGCTCCTGCTGATCATCATCTTGCCGCAGGCGTTGCGCATCGTGCGCGAGTACCAGCGCCTGATGGTGTTCCGCCTCGGACGAGCGCTCGGCGCCAAGGGCCCCGGCCTCGTCTTCCTGATCCCGTTCATCGACAAAGGGGTGCTCGCCGATCTGCGCGAGCTGTACCTCGAGATCCCACACCAGACCGCGATCACCGAGGACAACGCGTCGATCTCGATCGACTTCATCGTCTTCTATCGCGTGATCGACGCGGCGATGTCGATCATCGAGGTCGGCAACTTCGCGGGCGCCGCGCAGAACATCGCCTCGACGACCCTGCGTTCGGTCGTGGGGGACATGGCGCTCGACGACGTGCTCGCCAAGCGCGAGCACATGAACGAGGTCCTCCGCGTCAAGCTCGACGAGGTGACGGAGCGATGGGGGGTCAAGGTCACCAACGTCGAGATCCGCGAGATCGTCCCGCCGCCGATGGTCCAGGAGGCGATGACGCGCCAGATGTCGGCCGAGCGGACCCGCCGCGCCGTCGTCACGGAGGCGGACGGCGCGAAGCAGGCAGCGATCACCGTCGCCGAGGGCAACAAGCAGTCGGCGATCTTGAACGCCGAGGGGGACCGGCAGGCCGCGATCCTGCGCGCCGAGGGGTTCGCGCTCGCGCTCCGGCAGATCTACGAGGCGGCGAACGGCCTCGACTCGAACACGATGAGCCTGCAGTACCTCGAGGCCCTCAAGCAGCTCGGCGCGTCGCCCTCGACGAAGTTCGTGATCCCGATCGAGTTCGCGAACCTCGCGGCGGGCATCACGGGCGTCACGGGGAAGGCGTTCTCGAACGGCGACGGAGCCGGGGACGGGCCCGCATCGGGGGCGCGAGCGGGCAGGACGCGCGACGCGGGCACGACATCCGCACCACCGGCCGCGGCCGAGGATGCCACGTAACGCGACTGGCCGGAACCTCGGTGCTCTCCACGGTGTAGTCGCGCGGTGGAGGGCCGTCCACCCGGAGACGACGAGCTCGTCGCGCTCGCGCGCGACGGCGACGTCCTCGCGTATCGCGCCCTCGTGGAGCGGTACCAGGACCTCGTGTTCCGCGGTGCCTTCCTGATCGTCCGCAACGCCGCGGACGCGGAGGACGCCGCTCAGGAGGCGTTCGTGAAGGCTTACTACGCGCTGCCACGGTTCCGGCTGGGCGAACCGTTCCGGCCGTGGATCCTGCGGATCGCGACGAACGAGGCTCGGAACCGGCGGCGCTCGAGCGGCCGGCGCGACCGGCTCACCTTGCGCGTGGCGGCGGACCGCGGCCCGGGGGATGCGGCCCCATCCCCCGACGCCGCGGTCCTCGCCGCCGAGACGCGCGAGGCGCTCCTGGCCGCGCTCGACCGCCTCCCCGAGCGCGAGCGGCTCGTCGTCACGCACCGGTACCTGCTCGAGCTCTCCGAGGCGGAGACCGCCGCCGCCCTCGGACTCCGTCCGGGCACCGTCAAGTCGCGGCTCTCGCGCGCCCTCGCGCGCCTCCGCGAGGTCATCCCGGCCGACGACCTGGCGGCGGTGCCCGGAGGTCCCGATGGCTGAGCGAACCGCACCGTCCGTCGAGCGCGCCCTCGCGGGCGTGGCCGCCGAGATCGACGTCCCACCGACGCCGGCGCTCGCGGTCTCGGTCGTCTCCCGGCTCCTCGTCGACCGCGCCGCCGAGACGCGCCCGTTCCTGCCGCGGCGGGCGTTGTGGTCGCCGCGCACCCGCCTGATCGCGGCAACCGCCGCGATCGTGGCGCTGCTGGCGATCGCGGCGGGGGCGCGATCCGTGATCGGGGTCGCGGAGATCCGGATCGAGCCCGAGCGGACCCCGAGCGGACCACCCATCGCGCCGGCGTCGCTCGGCGACCCGACGCCGCGGTCCTCGCCGCCGAGACGCGCGAGGCGCTCCTGGCCGCGCTCGACCGCCTCCCCGAGCGCGAGCGGCTCGTCGTCACGCACCGGT
>DASPIF010000025.1:0-2034 GCA_035629255.1 Actinomycetota bacterium
GCACGTGGGCCGGTCACGTCGCCGAGCACATCGCGCTCGAGCTCCAGCGCGAGTCGGGCGCGCACGTGTACCGCGGCAAGACGCGGAGCGCGGGCGATCCCGGCCGGTACAACGTGATCTTCGGGTACTGGGAGGAGCGCGTCGGCGTCGCCGCCGGCGAGCTCGCGGTCCGGCTCGTCAACCACCTGGTCAGGCCGGGCAAGGACTTCGATTTCCTCGCCGAGCTCGAGCGACTGATCCTGCTCGCCGAGCGCCGCGCGTTCGGACCGTCCACGCAATCGATCGTCGACGAGGCCGCGAGCCGCGACATCCCGTGGATCCGGCTGAACGAGCAGTCGCTGGTCCAGCTCGGATGGGGCAAGTACCAGCAGCGGATCCGCGCCACGATGACGTCGAAGAGCTCGTCCCTCGCCGTGGACATCGCCGGCGACAAGGACATGACGCGGCAGCTGCTCGCGGCGGCGGGGCTCCCGGTGCCGCGCGGCCAGATCGTGCGTGACGAGGACGACGCCGTCGCCGCCGCGAGGCGGATCGGGTTCCCGGTGGTCACCAAGCCGCTCGACGGCAACCACGGCCGCGGGGTCGGGCTCGACCTGCGGACCGAGCGCGACGTGCGGCGCGGGTACAAGCGCGCGCTCGCGGAGGCGCGTCGAGATCAGGTCGTCGTGGAGTCGTTCGTGACCGGCAACGACTACCGCGTCCTGGTCGTCGGCGGCCGGATGGTCGCGATCGCCGAGCGCGTGCCCGCGCATGTCGTCGGCGACGGCACGCACACGATCGCCGAGCTCGTCGAGATCACGAACGCCGACCCTCGGCGCGGGATCGGTCACGAGAAGGTCCTCACGCGCATCAGGGTCGACGAAGCCGCGGTCGCGCTGGTCAAGGCGCAGGGGTACGCGATGGACGATGTGCCGCCCGACGGGCTCGCCGTCAAGCTCGTCGCGACCGGCAACATGTCGACCGGCGGCTCCTCGATCGACCGGACGTGGGAAGCGCACGAGGAGAACGTCGAGATCGCCGAGGAGGCCGCTCGGGTCGTCGGGCTCGACGTCGCGGGGATCGACTTCCTCGCGCCGGACATCACGCAGCCCGTCCGGGAAACCGGCGGCGCGATCGTCGAGGTGAACGCGGCACCGGGATTCCGCATGCACACGCACCCGACCGAGGGCGAGCCGCAGTACGTCGCGAAGCACGTCGTGGACCTGCTCTTCCCGGAGGGGGGCAACGCGCGGATCCCGATCGTGGCCGTGACCGGCTCGAACGGCAAGACGACGACGACGCGGATGATCGCGCACATCTTCCGTGGGATGGGCCGGCACGTCGGGTTCACGACGACGGACGGGATCTACATCGACGAGCGACTCGTCAAGCGCGCCGACGCGAGCGGGCCGAAGTCCGCCCAGATGGTCCTGCAGAACCCGCGCGTCGACTTCGCGGTCTTCGAGACCGCGCGCGGGGGGATCCTGCGCGAGGGGCTCGGGTACGGTCGCAACGACGTCGCGGTCGTCCTGAACGTGACGGGTGATCACCTCGGCCTCAAGGGCATCGACACGTTGGAGCAGCTCGCGGCCGTCAAGCAGGTGGTTGTCGAGGCCGTGCCGAAGAACGGATGGGCGGTCCTCAACGCCGACGACCCGCTCGTGCTCGAGATGCGACGCGCGTGCAGCGGCAGCGTGATCTTGTTCTCCATGGATCCCGAGAACACGCTGATCGACCGGTGGGTCCGGCGCGGCCGTAAGGCGGTCGTGCTCGAGCGGAGCGCGCTCGGCGAACGGATGGTGATCCGTGAGGGACGTCGCACGATGCCGATCGCGTGGGTCCACACGCTGCCGGCGACGTTCGACGGCCGCGCCCGGATGATGGTGCAGAACGCGATGGCGGCCGCCGCGGCCGCGCACGCGGCGGGCGCCCACCTGCACGACATCCGTCAGGGGCTGCGGACGTTCACGACCTCGATCTACCAGGCGCCGGGCCGGCTGAACGTGTTCGACCTGAACGGGGTGAAGGTGCTGATCGACTACGCGCACAACGCCG
>DASPIF010000026.1:0-4775 GCA_035629255.1 Actinomycetota bacterium
GGACACGATCGTCGCGAGCCCGAAGACGATCCTGATGGTGTCGCACGATCGCGCGGTGCTCGATCGAACCGCGACCCGCGTGATCACGCTCGAAGGCAAGGCGACGTGGACGCATCCCGGCCCGTTCGCCACGTACGCGCAGGCGCGCGCGGACCGGCTCGACCGGCTCGATCAGCAGCACCGGCGCTTCGACGAGGAGCGACGACGCCTGACCGAGATGGTGAAGGAGATGAAGCGCAAGTCCGCCTACAACGACAACTGGGCGTCGAAGGCGCGCAACGCGGAGCACCGGCTCGAGCGGTTCGAGACCGACCACGCGCCGCCGCTCAAGGCCGAAGTGCAAGACGTCCGGATGCGGATCGCGGGCGGCCGGACCGGCAAGATCGCCTTCCGCGCGAAGGGGCTGTCGATCGCGGACATCGTGCGGCCGTTCGACGTCGAGATCTGGTTCGGGGAACGGATCGGTGTGATCGGGCCGAACGGGACCGGCAAGACGCACTTCCTTCGGCTGCTCTCGGGCGAGGGCGTGGCGCACGGCGGCGAGTGGAAGCTCGGCGCGCGGGTCGAGCCGGCGCTGTTCGCGCAGCTGCACGAGCGCGCGGACATCGGCTCGTCGCCGATCGTGGACGTGCTTCGCAAGCGGGGTCTGTCGATGACGCAGGCGATGTCGGCCCTGCGCCGCTACGAGATCGATCACGTCGGCCAGAACCCGTTCGAGCTCCTATCGGGCGGGCAGCAGGCGAGGTTCCAGATCCTGCTGATGGAGATCGACTCGCCGACGATGCTGCTGCTCGACGAGCCCACGGACAACCTCGACGTCGCGAGCGCCGATGCCCTCCAATCCGCGATCGAGCGGTACGAGGGCACCGTGATCGCGGTGACGCACGACCGCTGGTTCATGCGCGGGATGGACCGGTTCCTGTTCTTCGACGAGGACGGCTCGGTGCGCGAGCTGCTCGAGTCGCCGTACGAGGACGCGCACGTCGGATGAGGATGCGACGCGGGGTCGCCGCGGTCGTGGTGCTCGTCACCGTCGCCGCGTGCGCCGCGTCGCAGGCGCCACCGCGCGAGCGTCGCGATCGGGAGGTCCGGGAGCGGGACGGCGAGGTGTCGGCCGTGGCCGCGCGGGGTCCGACGGCCTCGACGGGGTCGACGGGGCCGGCGCCGGACCTGCCCGATCCCGAGCGACGGATCCCCGTCCGGGCCTCGCGCCTCGCCGACGTGCTCGAGGAGACGATCATCGCGCGGGAAGCGGCGGTCGAGCGCTGGTCGTCGAGCGGCGGGACCGCCGAGTGGCCGGTCCCGGACGACGTGGTGCTGCTCACGCTCTACGAGCAGCGGATCTACCGGCTCCTCGCGACGCGGCGCGCGCTCCTGTCGGACGTGATCGACCGCCTCGCGCATCGTTCGTCGGCGCAGGCGCGGCTCGTCGGTGGCGCCGGGAGGGCGTTGTACGAGCACTTCACCCCGGTCAGCGAGGTGCCCGACTTCCGCATCCGCGCACCCGAGTCCGCCGACGCGCTCCGTTCCTACTTCCGGAACGGAGAGCGCCGCTTCGAGGTCGCGTGGGAGGTGCTCGCGGCGATCATGCTCGTCGAGACGCGGATGGGCCGGATCCGATCGAACAGCTCGGCGGGGGCGCAGGGGCCGATGCAGTTCCTGCCGTCGACCTGGGACGCGTACGGTCTCGGCGGCGACGTGCGCGATCCGCACGACGCGGTCCTCGGCGCGGCGAACTACCTCGACGCGTCCGGCGCGCCGGACGACTACCGCCGCGCGCTCTACGCCTACAACCCGGTCCACGCGTACGTGAAGGCGGTGTGGTCGTACGCGAAGACGATGATGCGCGATCCCGACACCTACTACGCCTTCTACAACTGGCAGGTGTTCGTCCGGACCACGGACGGCGACGTCCGTCTGTCGGGTCCCGGGTTCCCGGTCTGACGCTCGGGGACGCCGTCCGGGGCGGATAGGCTCGCCAGGTGCTTGGACGTCCGCGCCACGCCAACGTGGCGGTCGGGCTGTCGATCGCGTCGTTCCTGCTCGTGGCGCTCGTCGCGTCGGTGCCCGGGTCGCCGTTCACGCCCGTGCTGCCCGCGCCGCCCGGCGGACCGTTCGCCTGGGCCGCCGACGCGGTCGGGATGGACTCGCTGCACGGTTCGGCGCTCGTGGCGGTCGGCGTCGCCGCGGTCGCGCTCGCCGCGGTCGCGTTCCTCGTGCTGCTCCTCGCCGCGTGGCGCGGGACGCTCTCCGCGAAGGCCGTGCTGATGCTCGCGGTCGCGTACCACGCCACCCTCCTCCTGCTCCCGCTGCTGTTCTCCCGGGACGTGTACTCGTACGCGGCGTACGGGAAGATCGCGGCGACGTACCACGCGAACCCGTACCTCGCGACCCCGGCGGACTTTCTGGGCGACGCGCTCGCGCGCTTCGTGGGGCCGAAGTGGTTCGACACGCCCGCCGTCTACGGACCGCTGTGGACCCAGCTGTCGGGTCTCGTGGTCCGGGCGACCTCGAGCGTCGAGGCGCAGGTCGTGGCGTTCCGAGCGATCGCGATCGGCGCGTCGCTCGCGACCTCGTTCCTCGTGTGGCGCGTCGCTCGCGAACGGTGGCCCGAGCGCGCCGCCTTCGCCGTCGCGGTGTTCGGCGCGAACCCGGTCGTCCTGTTCCAGAGCGCCGCGAGCGGCCACAACGACCTGCTGCTCGCGCTCGGGGTGATCGCCGCGTTCGCGCTCGCGTTCGCCGGCCGGGACCTGTGGGCGACGGCGGCGCTCGCGCTCGCGACGCTGATCAAGGCGACGGCGGGGATCCCCCTCCTCCTGTTCGTGATCGCGCGGATCGCGACGGCGCCGCCCGAAGATCGGCTGCGCGTCGCGGTTCGCCACGTCGCGGTCGCCGCGATCCTCGGCGTCGCGGCCGCGGCGCCGTTCCTCAACACGCAGGACCCGACCCTGGGGATGGCCGAGCTCGCGAGCCACGAGGGCTGGCTCGCGCCCTCGCGGCTGTTCCGCCGGATGTTCGACGCGATCGGCGGCGAGACGCTGTCGATCCTCCCCAGGATCGTCTTCCCGATGCTCCTCGTCGCGGTCGTGATCGAGCTCGGGCGCGCCGTCGCTCGGCACGGGGTGACGCCGTGGCGGAACGGCGCCGCGTGGGCGTTGGGCCTGCTCGCGGCGATGCTCCTCGGGCCCGTGTTGTTGCCGTGGTACGTCGTGTGGGCGCTGCCGCTGGTGTGGTTGCTGCCTCGAGTGCCGCGGCTCGTCCTGCTCGGCAGCAGCGTGGCGCTCACGCTGTCGCAATGGACCTCGGACCCGGCCGGGTTCGCGACCGCCTATGACGCGAACATCCTGTTCGGGCACTACGTGCTGACGCCCGTGATCGTCGGGTTGCTCGGGTGGCTGCTGCTCGACCTATGGCGTCGGCGGTCCGACGACACGCCGCTCGAGGAGCGCCCGCGCGCCGAACCCGCCGAGCGCGGCGATCGCTGAGACGACGGTCGGTCCGGTCGAGCCCGTGAGCGGCATGCCGAGGCGCTCCGCCGCGATCGCGACGAGGACCAGCACGCACCACCCGACCGCCGGCGCGACGGCGAGCGCCGTCGACGACGACACGCCCGCGACGCGCGCCCACCCGTAGCCGCCGATCGTCAACAGGACGAGCGTCAGGACCGAGGCGGCCGCGATCGCGCCCGGCGACGAACCCTCGGTCGGTGGCGCGCCGGTGTGGACGGGCGCATCCGCGGTGGCGACCCCCGCGATCGCGAACACCCCGGGCGCGACGTGCTCCCACGGTCGCGCGTCGTCGGCGAAGTCGACCGTGTCGAACGCGGTCAACCCGATCCGGACGATCGGTCCCGCGCGGATCGCTCGGCGCAGGTCGGCGTTCGTCAGCTCCTCGACGGCGGCGCGCTCGACGCTCGCGCTCGGCGAGGAGCGCGGAACGACGATCGTGACGTCGCGGATGCGATCCGCATCGACCACCGCACGGATCACGTTCCCGGCGCGCGCCGCGAGGAACGTGACGGTGTCGTCGCGCTCGTTCACGAGGAACACGAGCGCGGTCCCCGGCGACGTGCGTCGGACCACGTCGTTCGCGGCCGTGACCTGCGCGACCTCGCGGTCCTCGATGAACGGCTCCTGCCGCGCCCACGCGATCCACGACCCCGCGAGCATCAGGATCAGCAGCAACGGGGGCACGCCGAGGGCGACCGGCCGCGGGCGCTCGCGGAGGCGTCGCGCGAGCGCCGCCAGCCCGAACGCCGCGAGGATCGGGATCGCGAAGCCGAACGTGAGGAACCGGTCGGGCGGGAGCCATCTCGTGGCGACCGTCACGACGACGCCGAGCACCGTGACGGCGAGCCACGCGACTAACGCGCGTCGCGCCAGCCCGCCCCGCTGGGAGACGCGACCTCGCAGGGCGAAGACCGTGAGCGGAAGGGAGACCCACTGGACGTAGCGCGTCCATCGATGGACGAACCGGTCCAGGTACGCGCTCCGCAGCACGTCACCGAGCCCCGCTCGTCGCAGGAACCCGTCGCGTGACGTCTCGACGTCGAGCGGCCCGGGCCCCATCCCCAGCGCTGCGAGTCCCGCGGCCGTCACCGCGCCGGCGCCGACGACCGCGGCGCCGAGGCGACGGACCTCGTCGCGGTGCGATCGCCACGACATCGCGGCGAGGACCACGACGATCGCGAGCCCCAGCAACGCGAACAGCGGGTGCGAGAGGACCGCCGCGGCGAAACACCCTGCCCCGAGAACCGTCCCCCACCGCGTCGCCGT